>JAGWQR010000283.1 GCA_028869975.1 Alphaproteobacteria bacterium
ATATGCGCTCAACCGATCTTTTGCTGATTGATGACATTCAATTTATTTCCGGCAAAGGCGCCACCCAGGAAGAATTTCTGCACACACTTGACGCCCTGATGACGGCGGGCAAGCGGCTGGTTATCTCCGCCGACCGTGCACCGCAGGCGCTCGATGGTGTTGAGGGGAGAATCCTGTCGCGTCTGACGCAGGGTCTGGTCGTGGACATCAAGCCTGCGGACATGGCACTGCGCCGTGCCATCCTTGATGTTCGTGCTGCTGAACAGCCGGGTGCAATTGTGCCTGAAGCGGTGCTGGATTTGCTGGCTCTCCGGCTGGCTTCCAATCCGCGAGAACTTATCGGCGGACTCAATCGGCTGGTTGCCTATGCAACTTTATCGAGTCGCGCAATCGATCCTGGTTTTGCTGAAGATGTGTTGAGTGAGATGTTTCGCGCCAATGCCCGACGGATTACCATTGAAGATATTCAAAAGCGTGTTGCCGAGCATTACCGGATCAAGCTGACCGACATGATGTCGGCGCGGCGGGCGCGGGCTGTGGCGCGACCCCGGCAGGTAGCGATGTACATTGCCAAGGCGATGACGCCGCGCTCGCTGCCCGAAATTGGACGACGCTTCGGCGGACGTGACCATACCACGGTGATATACGCAGTGCGTCAGATCGAGAAACTGCGCGGACTCGATCAGGATCTGGATAATGACGTGCGTGCGCTGATTGCACAGATCAACGGGATCGGTGCTTAGAAGTTAAAAATATTGTGTTTAAGCGCTACGCAGCCAGCCTCATTTCCAGCCTTCCCCAAATTTCCACGAGCGCCTTGGTCAGCTCGATCATCATGGCATGTGTGTGTGCCGGGCCGGGCGTGAAGCGCAGCCGTTCGGTGCCGCGCGGTACGGTCGGGTAGTTGATTGGCTGCACATAGACACCATATTCGGCGAGCAATATGTCCGAAATGCGCTTCGCTTTGACTGGATCCCCCACCATCAATGGCACGATATGCGTGGTTGAGGGCATTACCGGCAGGCCCGCCTGTGCGAAGCTGCTTTTCAGGAAGGCGGCTGCGGCCTGCTGCCCTTCGCGCTCAACGCTTGAGGATTTGAGGTGCCGCACGCTGGCGAGCACACCCGCGACCAGCACCGGTGAGAGGCTCGTCGTGAAGATAAAGCCGGGCGCATAGGAGCGGATCACGTCCACCACCATTTTGCTTGCCGCGATATAGCCCCCCATCACGCCGAAAGCCTTGCCGAGCGTGCCCTCGATTATGGTGACACGGTGCGCGCAACCATCACGGTCGGTAATGCCGCCGCCGCGCGGGCCATACATGCCAACGGCGTGCACTTCGTCGCAATAAGTGAGTGCATTATATTTGTCGGCCAGGTCGCAGATGGCATCGATCGGCGCGACGTCGCCATCCATCGAATAGACGCTTTCAAACGCTATCAGTTTGGGCGTGTCGGCGGGAACATCAGCGAGCAATTCTTCAAGATGTTCGAGATCATTGTGGCGGAATACGCGCTTCTCACAGCCCGAATTGCGGATGCCTGCGATCATGCTGGCATGGTTGAGCGCGTCGGAGAAAATCACGCAGCCGGGAAGCACCTTGGCGAGTGTTGCGAGCGTCGCCTCGTTCGAGACATAGCCCGAGGTGAAAAGCAGCGCGCTGTCCTTGCAATGCAGATCGGCGAGTTCGGCCTCCAAATCGACATGATAATGCGTGTTGCCACCAATGTTGCGCGTGCCGCCCGAGCCGGCACCAACATCGTGCAGCGCCTCTTCCATCGCAGCGACCACTTTAGGGTGTTGGCCCATCGCGAGATAATCGTTCGAACACCAGACCGTGATCGGCTTCGGCCCGTTATGCCCGGCAAAGCATCGCGCGTTGGGGAAGGCACCCTTGTTGCGCAATATGTCGATAAAGACGCGATAGCGTCCTTCCTCGTGCAGGCGGTCAATCGCCTGGGTGAATATGCGATTATAGTCCATGAACATCTGCCATATACGAAAAATCAAATATATACTATAGGAGAATCAGTTAACGATGAATCGGTTGCGAATCCAATCACGTTTGGCGTCGTCAATGCCGAGCGTATTGCCGATATAGGCATCAACACTTCCAAATTGTGTTCGGATTTCGGTAAAAGCAATGTCGAGATATTCGTCGCGCACCGACATAATAACGCGCATGGCGTCCTCTGGCAGCGCGTCGCTGTGTGCTGCGCGAATTGCCTTCACACCTGCTGCGATTCGCTCTTCGATATTGCCTGCAGTATTGGTGAGCAGATAATCGGCCATAATGTCATCATGGTGTACACCGAGCAGATGCTGGGTCAGCGCCACTGCCAGCCCGGTGCGGTCTTTTCCGGCAAGGCAGTGGACGAGCTGCGCGCCTTCCACCGTAGCGAGCGCATGGAAATGGTCGCTGAAAATGTCGATCAGCGCGGGGTTGAAGGGCATGACGCGGTAACCGGCGCACATAGCGGCATCGACTTCGGCGAGCGAACCTTCGGTGCGCATCACCGGGTTGACCTTGAGCATCAGATTGGCGGTGTCCATCGCGGTTTCGAAGATACGCGGCTGACTGCGCGGCAGGGCGGGGTTGGGCGCCTTTGCGCGTTCCTTGGGGCCACGCAAATCGACGATGGCGGCAAGTCTGAGTGCATCGATATGCTTCAGATCATCGTCAGTCGCGCCGAAATGCTGGCCCGAGCGCCAGAGCATGCCGCGCACGACCTGCCCGCCGCCGCTCACCGCATAGCCGCCATAGTCGCGGAAATTATGCACCCTGTCCAAAACGCGGGTACGCGCGGGATGATTCGTCATGGCCTTGCCCTCATGCGCCGCCTATAGGAGTATGATGCGATTCAGGTCAAAGCCGGATTCGCTTTTTATCTATTTACAATTATGTCAGCAATAAACTAAGGCCGCACGCGATGGAGGATGTTCAGAAAGGCCCGGTGGAAATCGAAGCGCTGCTGCGCCAGCGCCGTTCGGTGCGCGGGTTCAGGCCTGATCCGGTGCCATACAACGTTTTGAACGCGGTGTTTGCCCAGGCGCAACTTGCCCCTTCCAACTGCAATGTCCAGCCCTGGATCGTGCATGTCGTTTCAGGCGCGAAAGCGGATGATGTGCGCACGCAACTCAAGCGCCATGTGATGAGCGGCGCGGCAGCGGGGCCGGACTTTCCGCTCACGGGAAGCTATCCAGGCGAGTATCGCACAAGGCAGATCGGTGCGGCGGTGGCATTGTTTGAAGCGACCGGCGTGGCGCGTGATGACAAGCCAGCGCGCATGTTGTCGATGTTACGCAACTTTGAATTTTTCGATGCGCCCCATGCGCTTTTCCTGTTCATGCCCGAATGGGCGGGCTGGCGCGAGGCGGCTGACTGCGGCATGTATGCGCAATCGCTGATGCTGGCGATGGCGGCGCACGGAATTGGCTCGTGCGCGCAAGGGGCGCTCAGCCATTATGCCAGCTTCATCAAACCGCTGCTCGGCGTGCCCGATGACCATAAGTTGCTCATGGGCATGTCGTTCGGGTATGAAGATACTGACCACCCGGCCAATGCCGCGCGCACGAGCCGGGCTTGCGTGGATCAGGCCGTAACCTTTCATCATTGAACCTTTGAGGAGACCTTCATGTCAGAAGCCTATATCGTCGCCACCGCCCGCACCGCCGGGGGCAAACGCAATGGCCGCCTAGCCGGATGGCATCCGGTTGATCTGGGTGCACATATCCTCAATGCGATTGTCGAGCGTAGCGGGATTGATCCGGCGGCGATCGATGATGTGATCATGGGTTGCGTAACGCAGGCGGGCGAGCAATCGAACCAGATTGGCCGCAACGCCGTGCTTGCGTCAAACCTGCCGCAATCGGTGCCGGCGGTGACGATCGACCGGCAATGCGGCTCGTCGCAGCAATCGATCCATTTCGCGGCGCAAGCGATCATGGCGGGCGTGCAGGATATTGTCATCGCAGCGGGTGTGGAGAGCATGACGCGCACGCCGATGGGGATCAACATCATTCCGGGGGGCGGCTTCACCCCATGGCCCGAGAGCATCCAGAAGAAGTTCGGCGTCCAGATGTTTTCGCAGTTCATGGGCGCGGAGATGATCGCCAAGAAATATGGCTTCACACGTGAGGCGTGCGATGCGTTCGGTCTCGCCAGCCAGCACAAGGCGGCAGCGGCGACGCAGGCTGGCGCGTTTGACAAGGAAATCGTCCCCGTGCCGATCACTCTGCCCGATGGCAAGTCGGCCATTCACGACAAGGATGAAGGCATCCGCTATGACGTGTCGATGGAGGGCATGGCCGGGGTCAAGCTGATGATGGAAGGCGGGGTGATGACCGCCGCATCCGCCAGTCAGGTGACGGATGGTTCGGCGGCAGTGATGCTCGCCTCCGCAGCGGCTGTGAAGGCTCACAACCTCACCCCGCTGGCGCGAATCCATAACATGACCGTGACGGCGGGTGATCCGGTGGTGATGCTTGAAGAGCCGCTGTTCGCGACCGACAAGGCCATGAAGAAAACCGGTATGTCTATCAACGACATCGATCTGTTTGAGGTCAACGAGGCGTTTGCGTCGGTGCCGATGGCCTGGCTGGAGCATACCAAGGCAGACCCGGCGCGGCTCAACGTCAATGGCGGGGCGATTGCCTTGGGACACCCGCTCGGCGGCTCTGGCGCCAAGCTGATGACGACTTTGGTCAATGCACTCCACGCGCGCGGGCTGCGCTATGGCCTGCAAACCATGTGCGAAGGCGGCGGTATTGCCAACCTTACCATTGTTGAAAAACTCTAAGAGAAAAGGCCAAGGCGCATGAGCAATCTCGCAACCACGTCGATTGAAGACGGCATCGGCATTCTCACAATCAATTCGCCGCCCGTGAATGCGCTTGGGGCTGCCGTGCGCGTGGGGATCAACGACGGGATCAAGGCGCTGGCCAGCGATGCTTCGGTCAAGGCGATCGTGCTGATCTGCGGTGGCCGCACCTTCTTTGCGGGCGCAGACATTGCCGAATTCGCGACTGGCATGAAGCCGCCGCTGCTCAACGAAGTGCTCGACACGATCGAGAACTGCCCCAAGCCCGTTGTCGCCGCGATCCATGGCACGGCCTTAGGTGGCGGGCTGGAGACGGCTTTGTGCTGCCATTACCGGGTGGCGGTGCCCTCGGCCAAGCTCGGCCTGCCAGAGGTGAAGCTCGGCATCCTTCCCGGTGCAGGCGGGACGCAGCGGCTGCCGCGCATCATCGGGCCGGAACTGGCGATGCAGGCGATGACCTCGGGCCAGATGATCCCGGCGCAGATGGCCGCGATGGGCGGTGTGCTCGACAAATTGGTCGATGAGGCGGACCTGCGCGGTGGTGCGATTGCGTTCGCGCGTGAGGTCGTCGCCGGGGGCAAGCCCTTGCGCCGTGTGCGCGATGACGACAGCAAGGTCGCGCCGTTCAAGGGCAATACCGAGATTTTCGAAGCCTTCCTCAAGCAGCACGCCAAGGCGATGCGCGGGATGGTGGCGCCACAGGCGATTGTGGCGTGTGTCGAGGCGGCGTGTAACCTGCCTTTTGACGAGGGCATCGCGTTCGAGCAGGCGCGCTTTGTCGAACTGCTTGGCTCCCCCGAATCGGCGGGGCTGCGGCATGTGTTTTTCGCCGAGCGAGAACTGACCAAAATCCCCGATGTGCCTGGCGATACGCCGACGCTATCCATTGCGCAGGTCGGCGTCATCGGCGCGGGCACGATGGGCGGCGGCATCACGATGAACTTCCTGTCGGCCGGTATTCCAGTGACGCTGTGCGAAATGACGCAGGAGGCGCTTGATCGTGGCATCGGCGTCATCCGCAAGAATTATGAGGCGAGCGCCGCCAAGGGCAAGATGAAGCCCGAGGCGGTCGAAAAGGCAATGGGCCTGCTCACGCCTTCGCTTGATCTGGCGGCGCTCAGCCAAGCCGATCTGATCATCGAGGCGGTCTATGAAGAAATGGGAGTCAAGAAAGACATCTTCAGCAAGCTCGATGCAATTGCCAAAACGGGCGCGATCCTCGCCTCGAATACCTCCTATCTCAATATCGACGAGATTGCGTCCGCCACTGCACGGCCCGATCATGTCATGGGGCTGCATTTCTTCTCGCCCGCCAATGTCATGCCGCTGCTGGAAGTGGTGCGCGGTGCAAGGACAGCCAAGGAACTTGTCGCAACCGGCATGGGGCTGGCGAAGAAAATCCGCAAGACGCCGGTGCTCAGCCGGGTCGGGCCAGGCTTCATCGCCAACCGGGTGATGACCGTGCGCGCGATGGCCGCCAACGACATGGTGCTCGAAGGCCCAACGCCCGCCGAATTGGACAAGGCGATCTTCGATTACGGCTTTGCGATGGGCAATTTCCAGATGATGGATCTGGTCGGGCTTGATGTGATCGGGCGTGGCTCGAACGAGCGCACCATTCAGGGTGATCTGGTCAAGTTGGACCGGCTTGGCCAGAAGAAGAATGGTGGCTTTTATGACTATGACGAGAAGCGCAACCCGACGCCATCGCCCGTTGCCGCCAAGGTGATCGCCGACATCGCCGCAGCGAAAGGCGTCGCCAACACGGGGGCACAACCCGATGAGGAGATTATCGCGCGGCTGCTCTATCCGGTGGTCAATGAAGGCGCCAAGGTGCTTGAGGAGGGCGTCGCGATCC
>JAGWQR010000284.1 GCA_028869975.1 Alphaproteobacteria bacterium
TCAAAATTAACAAACGGATATAAACTACTCAAATGAAATCATTTCTTGATGTCGCCGCGTTCATCAATGCGCATACCTATCTTGCTGTCTGGCTGCTGATGCTGGCTGAAGCGTTTGCGCCGCTGATTCCATCAGAAATTGTCCTGCCCTTAAGCATCCTCGCAGTGCATCACGGGCGGATGAGCTTTGGCGGCGTGTTCGCCACGGCGGTGGGCGGATCGATGACCGGCGCACTGATCTGGTACAGCCTTGCGCGCGCGCTCGGCATGGCGCGCTTTGGTGGTTTCCTCACCCGTTACGGGCGCTTCACCTCGGTGCGCCAGCATGAGATTGATCTGGTGCAGCAGTGGATCGACCGTTATGGCAGTATCATGGTGTTTGCCTGCCGGGTGGTGCCGCTGATCCGCTCGGTGATTTCGATCCCGGCGGGGCTGGCGCGGATGAATTTGCCCCGGTTTGTCATCTATTCGGCGCTGGGTTGCGCGCTTTGGTCGGGTACATTGTGCACGATAAGCTGGTGGGCCACGCCATTGATCGAGCGCTTTCATGATCTGGTCGGGCCTGCCGTCAAGCTCGCGGTCGCTACACTTGTCCTGCTCTGGCTTTACCGGGTTATCACCTATAAGGCTGCCCCCCAAGCCTAGCCTCTGGGATGCGCATTACGATAGACATCGAGCAGATGTGCCGCATCTACCGCTGTATACACCTGCGTTGAGGTCAGGCTGGCATGACCGAGCAATTCCTGCAGCGATCTTAAGTCCGCCCCGCGCCCGAGCAGATGCGTTGCGAATGAATGGCGCAGCGCGTGCGGCGTGGTGCGTGCCGACAGGCCCAGCCGTTCACGCGCGGCCTTGACACTGCGCACCACCAGCGCAGGCTGGAGCGGGCCGCCGCGCGCACCCCGGAACAGCGCCTCGCCCTTCGCCGGGGGATAAGGCGACAGCCGCGCATAATCCTCAACTGCCGCGCGCACATGGGGCAACAGCGGCACCATCCGCGTCTTTGCGCGCTTCCCCGTTACCGCCATGACGTCGCTAAGCGGGAGAATGTCACCGGTGAGCGCCAGCGCCTCGCCGATGCGCAACCCGGCACCATAGAGCAGCATCAGCACCGCCCAGTCGCGCGCGGCGATCCAGGGTTCGCGCGCCTGCTCGGCTACATCCTCGGCAAGCGCCACCGCCTCATCGGGCGCAACCGGACGCGGCACGCCGATCTTGGTACGCGGCCCTTTTATGGCAGGCATGGCGCCCTCCCCGCCAGCAAAACTGAGAAATGCGCGGATCGCCGAAAGCTCGCGCGCGGCGGAGGCATTGCTTATGCCGGCATTGCGCCGGTGCGCTAGATAGGCGCGCAGCGTTGCCGCCTCAACCCTGGTCAGATCGGGCGCGCCGCCTTCATAGTCTTGCAAAAACGCAAGCAAGCGCGCCGCCGTCGCACCATAAGCGCGCACGGTATGCGTTGAGCGCCGCCGTGCCTGCGCCAGATGCGCCTGCCAGCGTGCGATCAGCACTCCATTCAAAGGATACTCTGCCCCGATTTCTGCCAATCCGCTTCAAATCCAGCCAGCCCCTTGTCGGTCAGTACATGATTGAACAGCGCATGGATGACGGCAGGAGGGGCGGTAAGCACATCGGCCCCGATTTTGGCGGCGGCAAGCACATGAACAGGCGTACGCACACTGGCGACCAGAATTTCGGTTTCAAAGGCATAATTGTCATATATCAGGCGAATATCGCTGATAAGTTCCATGCCATCAAAACCATTATCGTCGAGCCGACCAACAAAGGGGGAGATGAAGGTTGCCCCTGCTTTGGCCGCGAGCAGCGCCTGATTGGCTGAAAAGCAAAGGGTTACGTTGACGCTGGTGCCCTCTGAAGTGAGTGCCTTGCAGGTCTTGAGACCATCGACGGTCAGCGGCACTTTGATACACACATTTGCTGCAATTTTGCGCAGCACATCGGCCTCTTTCATCATCGTGGCATGGTCAAGTGCAACTACTTCCGCTGAAACCGGTCCGTCAACCAGTGCGCAAATCTCGCGAACGACATCGAGAAACTGTCGCCCCGATTTGAGGATGAGCGAGGGATTCGTTGTCACCCCATCAAGCAAGCCTGTTGCTGCCAAATCTGCAATCGCACCTGTATCTGCCGTATCAACAAAAAATCGCATCATAAATCCTATGGCTGTAGCGTGATGCGCTCTACCCCTTGCGCTTGCAAATGGAAAGCGGGAAAGGATGCCATGGCGCTTTACCGCATCCTGACATCCCATCCCCGCATGAAGCCACTGACCTATAAGGCACCGGATGACTGGATATTGGCTCGCGGAGATTTGGTTAAAGTCCCGCTGGGCGGACGTGATATTGCCGGCGTGGTGATGGAGGGCCTGGATGCCGACACAAATACTATTCCTGAATCAAAAATCAGATCGGTATCGGCACGCTATGATCTGCCCGCCCTTCAAGATGCCCTGCTGCGGCTGATAGA
>JAGWQR010000285.1 GCA_028869975.1 Alphaproteobacteria bacterium
CGTGCCATCCTCGGGCTCGAACAGTTCAAAGCGCAGCGGCCCCTTGCGGATCATCGCCGCCCTGGCGCGCGCGGGCGGGATGTAAAACTCCTTTTCAAGCGCAAAGCCGAGCACGCGGCTATACCAGTCAATCGCCGCCTGCAAGTCAGGCACCGACACCCCGCCATGGTGGAAGCTGAATTCAGCCATGGCTTGCCTCGGCCTTGAGCAGCGCCTCAATCTTGCGGCGCGCGCGGGTGCCGCCCTGATCAACGCCGAGCGACAATGGCATCGCTGCCCAGAAGTCATCGGTCCCCATATTAGCGAAGCTCGCCTCGATCACCGGCTTGTCCTCCTCGTTGAACGCCGTGTTGAACAGATTGGTGAGGAAGGCGTCCATGCCGACGTCATCAATGGCGTGGGTGCGGGTGTTGGCGGTGAAATAGTGCGACGTTGTTTCCGACTCAGGCGTGACGATATGCGCCTGCCCACCGACCTGATAGCCTTCCTCACGCGGCTTGCCAGGCAGGGTTGCGCCAATGTCGAGCTTCATCGAGGCGGGGGCGTTCCAGCGCATGTCGAGCCAATGATCGACAATCTGTCCATCGGCATATGGTGGCTTGGCGGCAATCGGCGCGGGCACCTTCTCCATCCACCAGTTCGAGTGGAGCGTGTCGCCCTCATCGATGACGCTGTGTTTTCCTGCGAATATGACGCCATCGCCCGCGAACGTCCCCTGATGGACAAATTCGATGTGCGAGAGGTCCATCAGATTGTCGGTTGCAAACTCATAGGGCGCGTTCATATGCGTGTAGCCGCGCAGCACCTTGCGGCCGGGCGCATCGCGTACCACCTCAAAATCGTGGATTTTGGTTGGGTCTGCGCTCTGAGGGTCACCGTTCCACATCCAGATAATGCCATCCCGCTCAATGCAGGCCCAACTTTGCACCTGCGCACCCGCCGGGATTTTGTCCGAGAAGAAGTTACGCACGCACTGGCCTGCGCCGTCAAAAGTCAGGCCATGATAAGGGCATTGTAGAGCGTCCCCGGCGATCTTGCCCATGCTCAGCGGCGCAAAGCGGTGTGGGCAGCGATCCTGCAACGCCTTTACCGCACCATCGGTCGTGCGGAAAAAGACGCGCGGCACATTGGCAATCCGGCGAGCGAGCGGCGCATCGCCCATCTCTTCGCTCCATCCGGCCATATACCAGACGTTTTTGACAAACGCCGCCATCACTTGATCTCCTATTTCATCTCCGCAAACGTCTCCGCGCACCAGTCGGCGATATAGTCGCGCATCCCCGTGCCATTGTCCGCGCCGCAATGCTCGACCTCAAAGTCAGCCTTGGTGAAGATGCGCAGCGTGCGCTTGGGGGAGTTGACCGCCTGATCATAGCTCATCTGCGCGTTAAACGCCGGGATTTGCCGGTCATTCGCGCCATGCGTGATGCAGAATGGTACCCGGATTTTTTCCATCTCGCCATCCAGATTGATCTGGTCGGCATAATCGAGGAACTTGTCGCGGTCCGTAAAGCCGAAGCACCACAGCACATGGTCCCAATAATGTGGTACCGGATTTTCGCCCTCATTCGTGACTCTCTCGCGCTGGCGCTGCCCCCAGACATGGTTCGCGCCCATCACCGCGCACAGCGCATAGCGCGGCTCATTGGCCGCAATACGCGGCGCATGATAACCGCCGAACGACAGCCCGAAAATGCCGATCTTGCTCGGGATGACATCCTTGCGCGTGAGCAGATAGTCGAGCGCGGGCGTGCCCCAGCGCTCGCTATTATAGACGGCGGGCAGGTTGCGCTTCCTGAGCGCCTCGCCCGTGCCGGGCTGATCGACGAACAGCGTATTGATCCCGCGCGCCAGATTTTCATGCGCATGGCCCGCCATCGCGACCTGCTCCTTCATGCTGTCCAGCCCGTTGACGGAGACCAAAGCTGGGCGCGGGGTGCCCGAGCCGTCATGATAGAAAATAGCAGGATAGGTACCGCCCTCATAGGGAATTTCAACAAAATCGACATGGAAGCCACGCAGCGCCGCACCTTTTTTATACAGCGTCAGCCCCTTGTCATATGCTTCCCAGCGCGGCGCATAATCGCGCGATTGCAGGCGCTCGGCGGCGAGATAATAGCCTGAAGCGCGCAGATATTTGGTGCTAGCGGACAGGTGATAACCTGACTTTTCATCTGCCGCTGCATTGGCGGCGACCTGGGCCGCCACGCCAGTCCAGCTGTCGAACAGTTGCGCCGAACCGGCATCGGCGCCAGCCTTGGCGGCCTCGCGCACCGGGCGGCACACTTCGTCAAGCTCGCCATGATTGCCGCCACAGATCAGCGCCAGGTTAAGCCCGAGATTCCAGACATAATTTCCGGGAAAGGGTTCAAACATACAATATACTCCTAATCGGCGGTCCAGCCGCCATCGACAATCAATGACGTTCCGGTGACCAGCGCCGAAGCGTCGGACGCGAGATACAGAATCGCGCCCATCAAATCCTCAATCTGCCCGATGCGCCCCAGCTTGATCTTGGTTAGCACCGACGCCGTGAACGCGGCATCCTCGAAAAAAGGCTTGGTGAGTGGCGTTTCGATAAACGTCGGCGCTATCGTGTTCGAGCGAATACCATGCGGGGCAAGATCGAGCGCGAACGCCTTGTTCATCCCCTCCAACGCCCATTTCGACGCGCAATACAGGCTGCGGTTCGGCCCGCCGACATGGCCCATCTGGCTGCCCATATGGATAAGGCTGCCTTTAGCGCCGTCTGCGATCATCCGCTGCACACAGGCCTGCGCGACAAAGAAGGCTGATTTGACATTGAGATCGAGCACCGCGTCATAATCGGCTTCCGATACGTCCATCATCGGCTTGGGGCGGTTGGTGCCGGCATTGTTGACGAGTATATGATAGGCGGGGCGTGTCGCGAAAAAGGCGCTGACAGCGGCAAGATCGGATACATCGAGCATGGCCGCCTCGGCGGTGCCCCCAGCCGCCACAATCTCTTCCGCTGCCGCCGCAATCTCATCACCCGAGCGTGCCACCAAAGTCACCTGCGCCCCCGCCTGCGCAAGCGCCGCTGCTGCCGCCAGCCCTATGCCGCGCCCGGCACCGGTGACAAGCGCGCGGCGTCCATCCAGCCGGAAGGATGGGGTTTGGGGGAGGGTCATGCAACCATGTCACGCGGATTGCGGCGATCCGCTGGGATGGCCTGCAAGACATCCCAATGCTCAACAATCTTGCCGTTCTCAACACGATAAATATCTGCCACTGCGCCGCCGAGCGTGGCTGCGTCGGCGCGTCCATGTAAGTGGATAACGGCGAAGGGCGCTTCAACAATGATCCGCTTCACCTCAAATTGAGCGCCTTCCCGCGCAAACATGGGTTCAAGCATTTCGAGTGCTGATTCAGGCCCGTCGAGTAGATTCGGATTGTGCTGAATATAGTTGGGCGAGACATACTTTTCGAACGCGAGACGAGGCTGGCGCTGCCGATAAAACAAATCAGCAAAATCCTCTATCATCTCGCGAAGCGACGTTGTCATCTTCTCTGTCTCTGACACTTTCGAGGTCTCACGCCTCAACCTTCCCCGCGTAGGGCACATTCTTGCCGCCAAACCGCCGTACGCGGATATTGGCCTGCTCGCCATGGCCTGCAAAGCCTTCCAATGCGCATAGCCGCGAGCAATATTCGCCGATCATCGCCGAGGCTTCGTCGGTGATCACCCGCTGATAGGTGCAGGTTTTGATGAACTTGCCGACCCACAGCCCACCGGTGTAGCGCGCCGCTTTCTTGGTCGGCAGCGTGTGGTTGGTGCCGATCACCTTGTCGCCGTAAGAGACATTGGTGCGGTTGCCGAGGAACAGCGCGCCATAATTGGTCATGTGTTTGAGGAAATAATCGGGGTCACGCGTCATCACCTGAACATGCTCGGATGCAATCTCGTCAGCGATCCGCACCATCTCGTCGTCATTCTCGGCCACAATCACTTCACCGAACGCTTCCCAAGCCTTCCGCGCAATATCAGCGGTCGGGAGGATTTGCAGCAGTCTCTCAACTTCGCGCATCGTGTCTTCGGCAAGCTTGCGCGAGGTGGTGAGGAGCACGGCGGGCGAGTCCGGCCCATGCTCGGCCTGCCCCAACAGGTCCGTGGCGGCCAGCTCGCCATCACAGCCAATCTCGTCGCAAATCACCAGCGTTTCCGTCGGTCCGGCGAACAGATCGATCCCGACCTTGCCATAAAGCTGGCGTTTGGCCTCCGCGACAAACGCATTGCCTGGGCCGACAAGGATATCCACCGGCGCGATCGATTGCGTGCCGATGCCCATCCCCGCCACGGCCTGAATGCCGCCGAGGCAATAGATTTCATCCGCACCTGCCATCGCCTGTGCCGCAACAATCGCGGGCGCGGGTTTCCCCTGGAACGGCGGCGCGCAAGTCACCACCCGCTTCACGCCGGCCACTTTCGCAGTAATCACGCTCATATGCGCCGAGGCGAGCAGCGGATATTTGCCGCCCGGCACATAGCAGCCGGCCGCGTTCAGAGGCAGATGCTTGTGACCAAGCACGACGCCGGGCAGCGTTTCCACCTCGACATCCTTCATGCTGTCGCGCTGGATTTGCGCAAAATTGCGCACCTGCGTTTGCGCAAATTCGATGTCTTTGACGTCCTGCGGGGAAAGCTGGTCAATGCACGCCTGAATCTCATCCTTGGTCAGCCGATATGAGTCGCGATCCCAATTATCATACTTGATACTCAACTCGCGCACCGCAGCATCGCCGCGTGCGGTAATGTCAGAAAGAATGCCTTCCACCGCATCGCGCACCTGTGCATC
>JAGWQR010000286.1 GCA_028869975.1 Alphaproteobacteria bacterium
ACCTATAATTGGGGCGCGATGGACGCGGTGGGGGCGCGGCGGCTGTTCGGGCGCGGCTGCCCGCCGCTGATCCACCATGAAGACGGATTCAATGATGATGAGGCGACCAAGTTCAATCTGAAACGCCGCCTGTTCCGTCAGCTCATGCTCGATACGGTGTTTGCGCTGGTGGTGCCCTCGCAGAAACTGGCGGATATTGCGCTGCGCTACTGGAAATACCCCGATGCCGTGCGCATTCCCAACGGGATTGATGTGACCGCCTACGCCACACCGTGCGCGCCCGATGCTATTCCAGGCTTCACCCGGCGCGACGGTGAGGTGGTGATCGGCACGCTTGCTGGCTTGCGGGCGGTGAAGAATATCCCCCGGCTCGTGCGCGCGTTCGCCGCATGGAAAGACCTCGACATCCGGCTGGTGATCGTTGGCGAAGGGCCGGAGCGCGCGACGATTGAAGCCGAGGCCGTGCGGCTGGGTGTGGCAGATCGGGTGCTGCTGCCCGGTTTTCTGCCTGATCCGCAGCGCTATCTGGGCCTGTTCGATATTTTCGCGCTCTCGTCCAACTCTGAGCAATTCCCGATTTCGGTGGCGGAAGCGATGGCGGCGGGCCTGCCCATCCTCGCGACTGATGTGGGTGACATCAAGGCCATGCTCCCCCCCGCACAGGGTGATTATATCATCCGCATGGGCCTTGCGCCGATCATCGGCGATGGCCCTGAGGATGAGTTTGCCGATGCGCTCCATACGCTTGTCAGCAATGCGAAGCTGCGTGCAACGTTGGGCGCCGCCAACCGCGCGCACGCCGCCGCAACACTCGACGAAGGCGCAATGATCGCCGCCTACCGGAATCTTTACAATGAAGCGCTAAAAAGCTCGCACAGTTCAAAATCGCTGTTATAGAAGGCGATTGGCAGGAAGGGTGTGGATGTTCAAGGGATTGCAACCGATCTCCTATGGGGGTCGTGAGGTTTGGCCGCTAATCGAAGGCGGTAAGGGGGTTTCCGCCACCAATCATGCGTCGTCAGGCGCGTGGGCGGCGGCGGGCGGCATCGGCACTGTGAGCGCGGTCAATGCCGACAGCTATGATGCGTGCGGCCAGCCGATCCCGCAAGTTTACCCGCAGAAATCGCGCGAGGAGCGCCACCGGCAGCTTATCAAATATGCGATCGACGGCGCGGTGGAGCAGGTGCGGCGCGCGTATGACATTGCATCAGGCAAGGGGGCGATCAACATCAACGTGCTGTGGGAAATGGGCGGCGCGCAAGATGTGCTGCATGGTGTGCTGGAAAAAACGCGCGGGATGGTGACGGGCGTGACCTGCGGTGCGGGGATGCCTTACAAACTTTCGGAGATTGCCGCGCAATACCAGGTCAATTATCTGCCCATCGTCTCTTCGGCGCGCGCGTTCAATGCGCTGTGGAAGCGGGCATATTCAAAGGTTGCAGAATTGCTCGCGGCGGTCGTGTATGAAGACCCCTGGCTTGCAGGCGGGCATAATGGCCTCTCCAACGCCGAAGATCCGCTTGCACCCCAGGACCCCTATCCACGTGTGAAGGCACTGCGCGATACCATGCGCGCGGGCGGCATCCCTGATTCCACGCCGATTGTGATGGCGGGCGGCGTCTGGCGGCTCGATGAATGGGCGCACTGGATCGATAACCCCGAGCTTGGCACCATCGCCTTCCAGTTCGGCACCCGGCCTCTCCTGACACAGGAAAGCCCGATCCCTCAAGCATGGAAAGACCGGCTGACCACGCTCAACGATGGTGACGTGCTGCTCCATCGATTCTCTCCCACCGGCTTTTATTCGAGCGCTGTGAAAAATGACTTCCTCAAAAATCTTGAGGCGCGCTCGGAACGGCAGATTGCGTTCTCGCTCGAACATGCGGGCGATCACCAGTTTCAGCTTGATGTTGGTGTCAAAGGCAAGAATTTCTGGGTGACCCGCAACGATTTGCTGCGCGCGCGCGAATGGTATGGCCTTGGATTCACCGAGGCACTCAAAACGCCGGATAACACGCTGGTCTTCGTGACTGCCGACGAGCGCAAGACGATCCGCAAGGATCAGGCGGATTGCATGGGCTGCCTCTCGCATTGTAGCTTCTCTTCATGGAAAGACCATGATGATTATTCCACCGGCTATCTGGCCGATCCGCGCTCGTTCTGCATCCAGAAGACGTTGCAGGATATTGCGCATGGCGGCGATGTCGAGAATAATCTGATGTTCGCCGGGCACGCGGCGTATCGCTTCAAGACCGACCCCTTCTATTCCAACGGCTTTGTGCCGACGGTCAAGCAGTTGGTGGATCGGATCCTGACCGGAGCGTGAGCGGCAATGCTGGCTGATCCGCGTGCCTTGCTCTATCCGGCGGATGCGCTTGATCCCGATGTGGCGGCCAGGCTGACCGCCGAAATTTTGCGCGGGGCGGATGATGGCGAGCTTTACCTCCAGCATTTCGTTTCTGAAGCCTTTGTGTTCGATGACGGTCGGTTGAAAACGGCAGATTATTCGACCGATGCCGGCTTTGGCCTGCGCGGCGTTTCGGGTGAAACCACCGCCTTCGCCCATGCCAATGAGCTGTCGGCGGCCGCCATCCGCCGCGCGGGCGAAACGATGCGCCTGCTCGACCCCGCAACACAGGCTCAGGCCGCGCCACCGCGCCGCACCAATGCCCGGCTATATACCGAGGCCAATCCGCTGAACGCCGTGCCCTTCGCCGACAAGGTGGCGCTGTGCCAGACCATCGATGCCGCCGCGCGCGCCCGCGATCCGCGTGTGGTGCAGGTGACGGCTGTGCTTGCGGGATCGTGGAGCGTGGTCGAGATCATCCGCGCCGATGGCACCCGCGCCACCGACATCCGCCCACAGGTACGCCTCGGCGTCAATATCGTGGTGGAGGCGAATGGCCGACGCGAAAGTGGGCATTATGGCTGCGGCGGGCGGTATCTCTACGACCGGGTCATGACCCCCGAATCCTGGCAGCGAGCGATTGATGAGGCGCTCAAACAGGCGCTGG
>JAGWQR010000287.1 GCA_028869975.1 Alphaproteobacteria bacterium
GATATTCATTGCCGCCAATCATCATCGTCACATCAGCCATGCCCAGAGTGCTCCGCTATAAGCTGATCCAGCGCCTTGACTGCCTGCGCTGTTGCAGTGTGCAGATGCGCGTACGCCTCGCGCAGACCATCCGCACCATGCGACTCCACATTCCGGCGCGAGGCCGCAGCCTCAACCCGTGTCAACGCAGCTTCAATCCGGCGCAGCACTGCCTGTGTCTGTGCATTCATCAATATATCATATCATGTTGCACATCTTTAGCAACATCTCCAAGGTTGACTACGGATTGGACACGAGCCAAGGGTGGCCTACATCACTCTCGGCGCATCAGGCAACGCGGCCTGTAGAGTTCAGATTAACCGATGACTAAATCATAGATTCACAATCGCTATATTTTCTTAATCAAGCCAGCCTGATAGGGCACCCCAACATCCAAGGAGATGACAAATGACCACACGTGTTGCAATTAATGGTTTTGGACGCATTGGCCGCCTTGTTGCGCGCGCGATTCTCGAGCGCAGCGACCATGATCTTGAGTTGGTCGCGATCAACGATCTGGCCGACGCCAAATCGAACGCTATGCTGTTCAAGCGCGACTCAGTGCATGGCCCCTTCCCCGGCACAGTTGAAGCCGATGGTACAGACATCATCGTCAATGGCAAACGCATTCATGTGACCGCCGAACGCAACCCCGCCAACCTGCCGCACGCCGCGAATAACATCGACATCGCGCTCGAATGCACCGGCTTCTTCACCGACAAGGATTCTGCGGGCAAGCATCTGACCGCCGGCGCCAAGCGCGTGCTGATCTCGGCCCCGGCCAAGGGTGTTGACCTGACCGTGGTGTTCGGCGTCAACCATGACAAACTGACCGCCGAACACAAAATTGTCTCGAACGCGAGCTGCACGACCAACTGCCTCGCCCCAGTGGCTAAGGTTTTGAACGACAATATAGGCATTGTGCGTGGCCTGATGACGACGGTGCATGCCTACACCAACGACCAGAAAATCCTTGACCAGATTCATGGTGATATGCGCCGTGCGCGCGCCGCTGGGATGTCGATGATCCCGACCACGACCGGTGCGGCCCGCGCAGTCGGTGAGGTGCTGCCAGAACTCAAGGGCAAGCTCGATGGCTCCGCCGTGCGCGTGCCAACGCCCAATGTCAGCATGATCGACCTGACCTTCACCCCGGGCCGCGACACGAGCAAAGACGAGGTCAACGCGCTGCTGAAGGCGGCATCAGAAAGCGGGCCTTTGAAGGGTATACTCGGCTACACCGACGAGCCGTTGGTCAGCATCGATCTCAACCATGTCGCCGCTTCTTCGACCATCGACTCCCTCGAAACCGCGGTGATTGAGGGCAAGCTGGTGCGCGTGCTGTCCTGGTACGACAATGAATGGGGCTTCTCGAACCGCATGGTCGATAC
>JAGWQR010000288.1 GCA_028869975.1 Alphaproteobacteria bacterium
CCGAAATATTCGTGTGCGCGGAGTTCCGGCATTAGGTCGTGACCATGCTCATCGCGCACGGTATGGCAGTTGACGCACCCTTCAAGGCTGTATTTCTGCCCGCGCAACCCCTGATGCACGGTCATGTCGCGCCCCTGAAGCAGCAGTTTCATATGGTCGCGCCGCATTTCAGGTGTCGGTAGCACGCAATGCTGCGCATTCGCTGGATGTGGCGGCTGCGGCTGAGGGGTAGCAGACAGAGCCGCAGCCGCCACAAGACCGGTGGCCAAGACGGGAATCATCCCAACTAGGCCGAAACTGTTCAGCATCTTATTCGCCTAGCCCCATCTGGATATAGCCAGTCGGGCAAACATCTGCGCAGATATGGCAGCCAATGCACTTGCCATAATCGGTTTGCACATAGCGCCCCACTGCGCGTTCCTTTTTCGGCACACGGCTGACCGCCGTCTGAGGGCAGTAAATAACGCAGTTGTCGCATTCAAAGCACATGCCGCAGCTCATGCAGCGCTCGCCTTCTTTCCTCGCCTGTTCTTCAGTCAGAACACTGATGCGTTCCTTGAAATCGCCTAGAACCTGGTCTTCATGGACATGGCGTTCATCCCGGAGTTCGCGCGCTTCATATTTGAAATGGCCCTTGAACAGGTCTTTCGATTTGATGACATGCGTCGCGCCGCGATCTTCATAATTATGGATTGCAAATTTTCCTGAAGATGTGCCGCGAATTTGCTCGTGCGAATAAGTTTCCGGTTCAAGATTGCGCGCTTCAAGCTCTTCCTCCAGGTCGAAGCCGCGTACATCGA
Organism: Alphaproteobacteria bacterium; assembly: GCA_028869975.1. Lineage (GTDB taxonomy): Bacteria > Pseudomonadota > Alphaproteobacteria > Sphingomonadales > Sphingomonadaceae > JAGWQR01. Next base: position 801 of record JAGWQR010000288.1, read on the forward strand.
CTTTTGGACGCTTTTCGTCGATAATCCCGTCGAGGAAATGATCGATGCTGATGGCCGCAACGCGCGCATTGCCGATCGCCGTCGTCAGCAGATGCGGGCGAATAGCGTCCCCGCCGGCGAAATGCTTGCTGGTTCCCTTGACCTTCAGCGTAGAATCTACCGCAATGCTTCCCTTGCCATTATCAAGCGCGCTCAGACCTTCTGCCAGATCTGCGGACTGGCCGATTGCCAGAACGACCAGATCAACATCAATTTCATATTCTGTGCCCTCAATCGGGTGCGGCGCACTGCCCTTCATTTCACAACGGGTCAATCTGGCCTTGCGGATACGGCCCTCGGCATCCTTGATAAATTCTAGCGGCATCACGCCAGCCTGAATATCGACGCCCTCGCGAATAGCATCTTCACGCTCGGGCTGCGCAGCGGTCATCTTTTCCAGTTCAAACAGAGATGAAAGCACCACATCAACATTGCTCGGGCTGTGTTTGCCTTGAGCATCGATATGCCCAATCCGGCGTGCAACGCAGGCGACGTCGATCGAGGTATCACCACCACCGATGACGAGAATACGCTTCTCTGTCGACGTGAGCTGGCCACGGTTGAACGCGTCAAGGAATGTCACACCCGAAATGCAGTTCGGCGCATCGGCACCGGGGAGCGGCAAACCGCGCCCGGATTGCGCACCAATACCCCAGAAAATGGCATCAAAATCATGTTCAAGCTCGGCCATGCTGATGTCGCGCCCCACGCGCACGCCGGTTCGCGCACTCACGCTGTCCAGTGCCAGCACGCGACCGATTTCGGCGTCGAGCATATCACGCGGCGTCCGGTAGCCTGGAATGCCATAGCGCATCATGCCACCCAGCTTGTCCTTCTCTTCAAAAATCGTGACCGCATGGCCCTTCAGGCGCAGGAACCAGGCAGCGGCCAGCCCGGCCGGGCCACCCCCGATGACGGCAACATGCTTGCCAGAAAGGGCAGGAACTTCAGGCAGCGGTAACTTGTTCTCAATCGCCCAATCGCCGACATAATGCTCAAGTGCATTTATGCCGACATAATCATCAACATCGTTGCGGTTGCAGCTCTTTTGGCACGGCGCAGGGCAGACGCGCCCCATCATAGAGGGGAACGGGTTGGCCTCGATCATCCGGTGGAAAGCGTAGGCCTGCCAGGCTTCTCCCTCGTTGGGCGATTTATCCATACCGCGCGCAATCGCCAGCCAGCCGCGCACATCATGGCCCGATGGGCAACCGCTCTGACAGGGCGGCGTGCGGTGAATATAAGTCGGGCATTTATAGCTGGTGTCTTGCTCGAAAATTTTACTGTGCAGATCGTCCCAGTTCCACATTGAATCGCCATTTTCAAAGCGTCGAAAAGTGAGTTTCGTGTCAATTGTGGTCATGGGTGGGTTTCCTTTTCCTGAGACGCGCCGCTCAATTCGGCTTCCTGGATCGATCCGGTCAGGATTATGGCGTTGGATACCATCTGATGCACACTGACGATCGCTTCCATGTCATAGCCGTATTTAGGTAAAACTTTGGAGAATTGCGCTTTGCAGATGGCGCAGATCGCCGCCATGTGCGTAACGCCATGCTCATTTTCGACTTCTTTGAGTGCGCGCAGTCGGGGCATGGCTCCGCGCGTGCGGATGTCCATCAGCTCGTCGGTCAACAGGCCTCCACCACCACCGCAGCACAATGTCTTTTCGCGCGTGGTCTCGGGATCCATGTCGAAATAATAGTTGCAGACCGCTTTGAGCACGGCGCGCGGAATTTCGAACTGGCCACCTTCCTTGTCGCCCATACCGGATGCACGCGCGACATTGCAGCTATCATGAAAGGTCAGCCGGAACTCGTCATTCTTCGATTTATCAAACCGCAGCTTGCCAGCTTGGATCAGATCATATGTAAATTCGCATATATGCTGCGGCTTCGGATAGCGCGGATCGAGAAAATCGAGCGGCCCGGCCAGGCTGTCGAGGAAACTGTAGGCCACGCGCCAGGCATGACCACACTCGCCAAACAGCAGCCGTTTCACCTTCAAGTCGCGTGCTACCTTGGTGATGCGTTTGGCGATCTTCGCCATATTTTCATGGCTGCCAATGAACATGCCAAAGTTGGCGGCTTCCGATGCTTCTGACGAGAAAGTCCAGTTGATACCTGCCTCATGGAGCACCTTGGCATAGCCAATCAGCCCTTCCATATGCGGCGAGGCAAAGAAGTCGGCGCTCGGCGTAATGAGGAACATGTCCGCGCCTTCTTTATCGAGCGGGAGCTTGACCGGAACGCCGGTTTCCTCTTCGATTTCCTCTTCAAGGCCTTCCAATGTGTTCTTCAGCGCCTTGGGCGGCAGACCAAGATTATTGCCAATGTTGAAAACCTTGCCGATAATCTCATTCGAGTATTTTTGTCCCAGCCCAATATGATCCATGATATCGCGCGCGGCCATCGAAATCTCTGCGGTATCAATGCCATAAGGGCAATAAACCGAGCAGCGGCGGCACTGCGAACATTGATGGTAATAGGTGTTCCAGTCGTCGAGCACTTCACGGGTCATGTCCTTGGCGCCGACCAGCTTGGGCACAATTTTACCCGCCAGTGTGAAGTAGCGCCGGTAGATGCTACGCAGCAAATCCTGGCGCGCCACAGGCATATTTTTTGGATCCCCGGAGCCTAGATAATAATGGCATTTGTCGGTGCAGGCCCCGCATTTGACGCAAGAATCGAGATAGACTTTGAGCGCGCGATTCTCTTTCAGCAATACGCCCAAACGCGCGACCGCCTTCTCTTCCCAATTCTCAACCAATTCGCCGGGAAAGCCCAGCGGCGTTTGATGGGCTTGGGATGCCGGATAGGGCTTGGAATTGGCCATCATGCAGGGCGTAAGGATCGGTAACTCCAGCGGATCGCCGTTAACCTGCACCTTGGGATCGAAATCGGATGCTTCGCTCATGCTGCTCTCCTCATATAGCGCCGTTCACGGCTGTCATCGGCCTGATTGCGGCTTGGGCTGAAAAACACGCCTGGCGCGTGCAGCAGCTTGGAAAAGGGAAAAACAATCATCAGCGTCAACACCAGCGAGAGATGCACTGTCAGCAACGGATCAGCGGGCAGCGGATTGATCTCGAACCGTTCAAGCCCCAGAAAAAACACCTTCACCGCGACAATGTCGGTATGCACCAGGAATTTCATTGCAAGGCCACTGCTGGCGATACACAGCAGCAATAACAGCAAGAAATAATCCGAAAAGGCAGAAATATAGCGAACGCGATTGACCACTATCCGCAGCGCCAATAGCCCTGCCAGGCCG
>JAGWQR010000289.1 GCA_028869975.1 Alphaproteobacteria bacterium
GGAAGGGGAAAGGGAAAAATAAAAACCGGCATCGGTTTTTTCGATCATATGCTTGAGCAACTCAGCCGTCATGCGCTGATCGATATTATGGTGCACGCCAAGGGTGATCTCCATATCGACCAGCACCACACCAGCGAGGATGTCGGCATCGCGCTGGGTGAGTGCATCGCAAAAGCCCTGGGCACCAAGGCCGGGATTGCGCGCTATGGCGAGGCCCATGCGCCGATGGACGAGACGCTGACCCGCTGCGCGCTCGATATCTCCGGACGGCCCTATCTCGTGTTCAAAGTGCCACTGACCGGCCCCAAAATCGGCGAATGGGACACTGAGATGATCGAGCACTGGTTCATGAGCTTTGCGCAGAGTGCCGGGATCACGCTCCACATCGAAACACTGTATGGCAGCAACCAGCATCACATTGTCGAGAGTTGTTTCAAGGCGCTGGCGCGCGCACTGCGGCAAGCTGTGACGCTCGATCCACGCAAGGGGGACGCAATTCCGTCCACCAAGGGGACGCTTTGAGCGTGGGAAATGGCAGTATTGCGCTGATCGACTATAGCGCGGGCAATCTTCAGTCGGTGCGCAATGCGCTGAAGACCGCTGGCGCGGAAAATGTCGTCGTCACGGCACGGGCAGAGGATGTACTGGCTGCCGACCGTATCGTGCTCCCCGGCGTCGGTGCGTTTGCGCATTGCATGGGGGCGCTGTCAGCGTTGCCGGGCATGGTCGAGGCGCTCAATGAGGCAACTGGCACCAAGGCGAGGCCCTTTCTCGGTATCTGCGTCGGGATGCAGTTGATGGCCGAGGCGGGCGAGGAGCATGGGGTGACGCCAGGGTTAAGCTGGATCAAGGGCCGGGTGCGCGCGCTGCGCCCCGCTGGTCCTGCCACCAAAATCCCGCATATGGGCTGGAACGATGTGCTCCCCACCGCGCCGCACCCGTTGATCGAGACGGGCGAGGCCTATTTCCTCCATTCCTTCGCGTTCGAGGGCGCAGATGTGCTCGCCAACACCGATCATGCCGGGCCGGTAGTGGCAGCGATTGGCGTAGGCAACCGCATCGGTGTTCAATTCCACCCAGAAAAGAGCCAGAAATATGGGCTGGCGTTCCTGGAGAGGTTTCTGGAGTGGACGCCGTGAGTCTGATTGTTTTCCCCGCCATTGATCTCAAAAATGGCCAGGTCGTACGCCTCGCCGAGGGGGATATGGCGCGCGCGACGGTTTATGGCGACAATCCGGCGCATCAGGCGGAATTGTTCGCCCAAGCGGGTGCGCAGCATCTCCATGTTGTCGATCTTGACGGCGCGTTTGCTGGCGAGCCGCGCAATGCGGAGGCGGTTGAAAGCATTGTCAAAGCCTTTCCCGGCCATGTGCAGCTGGGCGGCGGCATCCGCACCCGCGAATCGATCGAGCGCTGGTTTGATCTGGGCGTGGCGCGCGTGGTGATCGGCACGGCAGCGCTCGAAAATCCCGAACTGGTGCGAGAGGCCGCGGGCGATTTCCCCGGCGGCATTGTTGTTGCGGTTGATGCACGCGATGGCATGGTCGCCACCAAAGGCTGGGCGGATGTGTCGGATGTGTCCGTGCTCGATATGGCGCGGCGCTTCGAGGATGCGGGTGTTGCGGCATTGCTGTTCACCGATGTCGGGCGCGACGGATTGCTCAAGGGCTGCAACGTGCAGGCGACAGTCGATCTGGCGCGCGGGTGCGACATCCCCGTCATCGCGTCGGGCGGGGTTGCAGGGCTAGCCGACATCCATATGCTTGCCATTCACGCGCAGGACGGGATTGAAGGCGTGATTACCGGTCGCGCGCTCTATGATGGGCGGCTCGATCTGGCGACGGCAATTGCGGTGGCATCCGCGCAATGACCGTCCGCGTCCGCGTCATTCCGTGTCTTGATGTTGCCGATGGCCGGGTGGTCAAAGGTGTCAACTTTGTCGATTTGCGCGATGCGGGCGATCCTGTGGAGATTGCCAAGGCTTATGATGCGGCGGGCGCGGACGAGCTGTGCTTTCTCGACATTACCGCGACGCATGAGGCGCGCGGAACCCTGCTCGATATTGTCAGCCGCACCGCCGAAGTCTGTTTCATGCCCTTGACCGTGGGCGGCGGGGTGCGGACAGTTGAAGATGCGCGCGCGCTGCTGCTCGCCGGGGCAGACAAGGTGGGGGTGAATAGCGCTGCGGTGGTGCGGCCCGCACTGGTTGCAGATATTGCCGAACGCATGGGCAGCCAGTGTGTGGTGGCCAGCGTCGATGCGCGGCAGGTTGCACCAGGGAAATGGGAAGTCTTTACCCATGGCGGGCGCAAGCCGACGGACGTGGATGCGGTCGCCCATGCGCTCAACCTTGCGCGCCTCGGTGCGGGTGAGCTGCTCGTCACCTCGATGGATCGCGACGGCACGCAGGATGGCTATGACCTGGATCTGATCCGCACGATCGCCGATCAGGTGACGATCCCGGTGATCGCTTCAGGCGGGGTCGGGCGACTCGATCATCTGGTGGCGGGGGTGTGTGAGGGCCATGCCAGCGCCGTGCTCGCGGCGTCGATCTTTCATTTCGGCACGTTTTCGGTTGCTGATGCCCATGCCGCACTCGGCAAAGCGGGATTTCCGGTGCGGAATCACGCACAAGATGGTTAACGTCGGCCCGTTTTACATTTACCATATTGCATGACGCGCGGTTAACCGTGCAACACCCCGGAAATAGTGCCTGGACACGGTTTGGCACTGCATTTGCTTTGTTAATGGCAGAGGCAGGGGTGCCTCGTGTAATTTGAGGAAATAGCATGACACAGATTCGTTTGATGACATTGGCGGCGGTGGCGAGCATCGCCGTTGCGGCCCCAGCCTTCGCATGGGGTGGATCAAGCTCGGGTGGCTGGGGTACATCCAGCACCTCCTCCACCAGCAGCAGCACTGGCGGCACGGTTTATTATTGCGGGTGCGGCTCGCCGGGCTGGACTCCGGGCACGGCACCGAATTGCAGTGGCTCTTCAACCTCGACCTCGGGCTCTTCAACCTCGACTTCGGGCGGTTCAACCTCGACTTCGGGCGGTTCAACCTCGACTTCGGGCGGTTCAACCTCGACTTCGGGCGGTTCAACGTCAAGCTCGGGCGGTTCAACGTCAAGCTCGGGCGGTTCAACGTCAAGCTCGGGTGGTTCGGTTCCTGAGCCCGCCGATCTTGGTCTGTTCGCACTCGGTGTTGCAGGCCTGATGATCGGTCGTCGCACCGCACTTCGTAACCGTAAATAAGCACAAAGCCGCTTAATTGCAGGGGTGTTCGCCGTTAAGGCGGGCACCCTTTTGCATGTGATTAACTCAATATCAATCAATTCCTGACACCAGGTCATCTGCAAAGCAGCATGGTGCGGGAGTAAAATTGAATGGCAGGGTTTATCGGAAAGCTTGGATTTTTCATGATCGCAGGAACTGCGGCAGCGTCTGCTCTGGCGAATGGCAGTCAATCGGGCGGGCATGTGCATTATTGCGGATGCGGACATCCCGGTTATGTTGCCCCGGCATGCCTTCACCAATCGAGCAGCACCAGTTCTTCCGGATCATCGTCATCAACGTCATCGGGGAGCAGTGCATCATCCTCAGGGAGTACAGGATCAAGCAGCGCGAGTTCTTCGTCGGGGGGATCAACATCCAGCGGTAATCCGGTCCCCGAACCTGCCGACTATGCACTTTTCGCGCTCGGTGTCGGCGGGCTGATTATCGGCCAGCGCGCAGCACGGCGCGCCAAACGCGATCAGATTGCCGAACATGAGATACAAAATCCGGAAAGTCCCGACAAATAAGCCTTGACGCGCAGATTGCGTGCAGCGCAGATGCACGGATATGGATAGTGTCCTACTCAGGTTAGAATCGGTCATTCAGACAAGGCGAGACGCTGATCCCGCATCATCATATGTTGCCAAACTCACGGCGCGCGGTCGCACCAAAATGGCCCAGAAACTTGGCGAGGAGGCCGTGGAGACCATCATTGCCGCGCTTGCCGATGATTGTCATGAAGCGGTCAAAGAAAGTGCCGATCTGATTTTTCACCTCCTGATCCTGCTTGCAGACCTGGGCGTGCCGCTCGCGGCTGTTTATGAAGAACTGGAACGGCGCGAGGGCACCTCAGGATTGCTCGAAAAAGCCAGCAGGGGCTCCGCCTGATGCCGATTGACGCAACCGCACCCTATGACGACGCCAACATTTTTGCGAAGATTTTACGTGGGGAAATTCCCTGTAATAAAGTGTTTGAAGATGATTATGCACTCGCCTTCCACGATATCAACCCGCAGGCGCCTGTGCATGTTCTGGTAATTCCCAAGGGCCGTTATGTGAGCTGGGACGATTTCAGTGCAAAGGCGGAAGATCGTAAAATCTCGGGATTTGTCCGTGCGGTGGGGCGCGTGGCAGCGGATCTCGGGCTGCCCGCGCCCGGCTACCGGCTGCTCGCCAATGTCGGGGGTCATGGCCATCAGGAGGTTCCGCATCTTCATGTCCATATTTTTGGCGGTCGCCCGCTCGGGCCGATGCTGGCACGATAACTGTCCGTAGATTAAAGCCAAATATTCTGACACCGGCAGAGGCACCATCCCAGCGCCTGCGTGCGCGCAGCGCCGATTAATCCACGACACACATTTGCAACGCGCTAGAACAGCCTTTCGTTTTCTGCTCTGCGCCGCTAGAGGCCGGGCATGGAAGTGACCGATCTGCGTATCGCGCTGTTCAGCGGCAATTATAATTATGTGCGCGACGGCGCGAACCAGTCCCTGAACCGGCTGGTGGGTTATCTGCTCAAATCCGGGGCGGCGGTGCGCGTTTATTCGCCGACGGTTGCGGAGCCAGACTTTGCACCCACGGGCGATCTGGTCAGTGTGCCGTCAATGGCAGCGCCAGGCCGGCCTGAATACCGGATTCCTCTGCGGATCGGGGGCAAGGCGCGCGCTGATCTGGATGCGTTCAAACCCAATCTGGTCCATGTGTCGTCGCCTGAGTTCCTAGGCCATGCCGCGCTCGGCTACGCTAAAATGCGCAAGCTGCCGTGCATTGCTTCGATGCACACGCGGTTTGAGACATATCCGCGCTATTATGGGCTGGCTTTTCTTGAGCCGCTGGTGATCGCATTGCTGCGGCGATTTTACCGGCGTTGTGATGCGGTGGTGGCGCCGTCTGAATCAATGGCGCAAGTGCTGCGCGAGCAACGGATGGGCTTCGACATCGGCATCTGGACGCGCGGGATCGAGCGCAGCGTGTTCAATCCCGGCCAGCGAGATATGGCCTGGCGGCGCGCACAAGGCTTTGCCGATGATGATGTGGTAATCGGCTATTTCGGGCGGCTGGTGATGGAGAAGGGACTCGATGTCTTTGCCGAATCGGTCGACCGGTTGCGGCGCGATGGCGTCAAACACAAGATACTGGTGATTGGCGAAGGGCCGGCGCGTGATTGGTTTGCCGCGCGGATACCCGATGCGGTGTTCACCGGCTTCCTGATGGGGCCGGAGCTGGGCCGCGCGGTGGCGGGCATGGATGTGCTGCTCAACCCCTCAACCACCGAGGCGTTTGGCAATGTCACCAACGAGGTGATGGCCTGTGGCGTGCCCGTCGTTGCGGCGCGGGCGACAGGCAGCTCCGATCTGGTGCATGAAGGCTTTACCGGATACCTGATTGCGCCCGGCGCGATCCACGATATGGCCGATGCGCTGGCCCGCTATTGCACCGATCCGAATTTGCGCGCGCGGCATGGCGCGGCGAGTCAGGAGGCAGCATCGCGCTATGATTGGGATGCGGTCAATCAGGCGCTGGTGGACAAATATCTGCGCGTGGTCGCGGCGCATGAACGGGGCTTGGGGCCGCCGCGCTTAGGGCCTATACCCTAAGCCATGAGCGACCTGTTTGGCGATGATGCGAAGGATGCGCTGGTGAGTTCTGTAGCCATACAGCCCAAAGCCCCGCTCGCCGATCGGCTGCGTCCCAAAAGCATCGATGAAATTGTCGGGCAAGCGCATCTCACCGGGCCGGATGGCGCGCTCACCCGGATGATTGGCGCGGGTCATCTGCCATCGCTCATCCTGTGGGGGCCTCCGGGCACGGGAAAAACCAGTATGGCGCGCTTGCTCGCGGATGCGGTCGCGATGCATTTCGAAGCAATTTCGGCAGTGTTTTCGGGCGTGGCCGATCTCAAGAAAATGTTTGTGCTGGCCGAGCAGCGGCGACACAGCGGGCCGCGCACCTTGCTGTTCGTGGATGAGATTCACCGCTTCAACCGCGCGCAGCAAGACGGCTTTCTGCCCTATGTTGAAAGCGGGGTCATCACTCTGGTTGGTGCCACCACCGAAAACCCGTCGTTTGAACTTAATGCCGCACTGCTCAGCCGCGCGCAGGTACTGATCCTCAACCGGCTGGATGCTGCGGCGCTGGCAGCATTGCTGGCGCGGGCGGAGCAGGAGAGCATCCCGCTTCGGCTTACCGAAGACGCCCGCACGGCGCTGATCGAGACTGCCGATGGCGATGGCCGTTTCCTGCTCAATCAGGTTGAGGTGCTGCTGTCACTGGGCCGCACCGAACCGCTTGACCGTGCCGGGCTGCAAGCCATTCTCCAGCGTCGCGTCGCGATTTATGACAAGGACAGGGAAGGACATTACAACCTTATCTCGGCGCTGCACAAATCGCTGCGTGGTTCTGATCCACAGGCTGCGCTCTACTATCTGGCGCGGATGCTGGTGGCGGGTGAAGAGCCGCTCTATGTGCTCCGCCGCCTGACCCGCTTTGCCTCCGAAGACATTGGCTTGGCGGACCCGCAGGCGCTGGTGCAGTGTTTGGCCGCCAAGGACGCCTATGATTTTCTGGGGAGCCCCGAGGGCGAGCTGGCAATTGTGCAGGCGTGCCTTTACCTCGCCACCGCGCCAAAATCGAACGCCGCCTACAAGGCTCAGAAAGCAGCTTGGGAGAAGGCCCGCAACACCGGCTCGCTGATGCCGCCGGCGCATATCCTCAACGCCCCGACCAAGCTGATGAAAGAGGCCGGCTATGGCGCGGGCTATGTCTATGATCCCGATACGCCGGAGGGTTTTTCGCGTGCGAGTTACTGGCCCGAAGGCATGGCGCGCCAGAATTTTTACATCCCTTCCCAACACGGTCTTGAAGCAAAAATCTCTGAGAGAATAGCTTTTTGGAGCAAACTGCGTGCGCAGCGCCCGACCGGCTCATAAAATAGGTGAATACGGACTCGCATTCGCCTAAATTTTAGATTAACCAGTAGGCACAGGTGAAGTCAGTAGGGGTATCAGTGATGGACTTTCAAAGCACACTACAGAATTATGGCCTGAATATCGATATGGATGTCTTGCAGCATGGCCTGCTGCTTATCGGCTCCATCGCCTTGATTCTCATTGTCACATGGCTGGCAGCCAAGATTGCCAAATGGATGTTTGCCAAGCTGATTGACCGGATTCCTCTGCTCCAGCGGCAGGCAGGGGGCGGCGAATCAGTAGGGGCTGCGCTCGGACGGATCGTCTCCTTGCTGATCTGGCTGCTCGGCCTGATCGCGGTGCTTCAAAAGCTCGGGCTCAATAATGTGCTGGTGCCGTTGCAGAATCTCGTCAACCAGCTCTTCCATTTCGTGCCGAATATCGTCGGCGGTGCGATCATCTTTTTTGTGGGTACAATTGTGGCGAAAATCGCTTCGCAACTGGTGGAAACCACGCTGGTCACGGCGAATGCTGATCAATGGGCGGCCAAAGCAGGATTTGGTGAACTGAGCGGTGATGCGCCCTCAAATATGGGTCTGAGCAAGATTCTCAGCACCTTGCTCTATGCCATCATCATGATCCTGTTCGCGATTGCGGGCTTGCAGGCGCTCGGGATTTCGTCGATTTCGGAACCGGCTGTCGCCATGCTCAGCACCGTGTTCAATGCCATTCCGCGCTTCATTCTGGCGGGTGTGCTGCTCGGGATCGGCTTTATCATCGGCAAATTTGTCAAGCGGCTGATCGAGCAGGTGATGCCGTCGCTGGGGGTGGATAATTCGGTGGCATCGCTGAACATCCTGCCTGCTGGCACCAGTGCCTCAGCACTTCTCGGCAACCTGTCGATGACCGCGATTATGCTGCTGATCGGTATCCAGGCACTGCAATCGCTGCAATTCGGGCCGCTGACCGATATTCTGACGCAAGTCGTCAATCTGGGCGGGCGCGTGCTGTTCGGCGCAGTGATAATTGGGGCGGGGGTGATGCTTGCCCAAATGGTTGCCAAACTGATGGCCGGCGCCACGGGTACGGACGGTATTGCAAACAAGATCGTGCGCTATGCGATCGTTGCGCTCAGCATCGCAATGGGGCTGCATTTCATGGGCCTGGCAGATAAGATTGTCGATATGGCGTTCGGGCTTATTCTGGGTTCGGCGGCGGTGGCGGCGGCCATTGCATTCGGCCTGGGTGGGCGTGAAGCTGCGGCGAAGGCACTCGACAAGCTCGACAAATAACCACAGATGCAGCGCGACACATAACCACAGGTGCACAAAATCGTCCGGCCTCCGTTGCGGGGCTGGACGTTTTATGCGCTTTGGCGCATGGGGTCATGCGTCGCCCATGCGCCGGCTTAGCTCAGTTGGTAGAGCACCTGATTTGTAATCAGGGGGCCGCGGGTTCGAATCCTGCAGCCGGCACCATATTTCTCAAGGACTTAGCAATTATTTTGGGGCGTATATACCTGTCTGACCCAATAGTGAGAACGACCAGCTAAATCCGCTAGGCTATATCATTTCGTTGGAAGTTTCTTGCCGCCTTCAGTCAAGCGCACCGGATCAGCTTCGCGCCGTTTTGAGCCAAGAAAGTTTGAGCCTGTTACCACCTTTTGGCCTGTCTCTGCCTCAATTTGTTTTCGCGCGCCGCCCGCAATGGAGCCCCGCCAGCCTGCGCGGCTTGGCCGAGTTCATATAGCCCTTGGGCGTCCCGTTGCTTTGTGATCGTCGTTGACGACGTTTCGCCTAGCATCGTTAGAATTAGTTCTAAATCTGTCATGTGATCGCGGAGGTTTTGGCTGCTTAGGCCCTTAATTCGTTTGTGTTGCGCCACCCCCACTCCAAATGTGTTTTCCGAGATAATGTTGGATAGAATACCGTAATGTTTATCCTCTGACGCGCCTCGCTTTTGCCATTCGCGGGTCAGTTCCTTGCGAGAAACGATAGATCGAACGCGCTTTTCGATCCAATCGTCAGTGCGACCTTGCAATTGGTATGTCAAAATCGCCCGTTTGATCGCCAATTCAGGGTCTTGGGTTTCCTGAATCCGTTCAAAGCCAACCTTCGCAAGCCATCGCCGAACTGGTTCTGCTTTAGGCGACGGGACAGACTGGATTATGCGAAACATTATTTCGGTATTTGCCACCTCCGAAGCCCGCATTTTTCCATCAGTGGTTGGTAGAGGCAGATTTCCGATATTATCGGAAATGTCATCAAACCCCTCATTTCTCTCCATTTTTGCCTTTAAATCGCTCCAATATTTGCTTGGGCGGTCTGTATCGGTAAGCGCTGCAATCATGTCCACGATTGAGAACATCCATTCGCCATCGTGCAGCACACGGCGAATATCACGCCCCTTGAATTTGACAATTTCTAACTGACCGTTGTGAACCAAGTCAGTATCTGGCCCCCTCGTCTCGGCTAGCTCTTCTTTTGTAACAGCGCCAAAGCGTTCTAACGCTTCTCCAAAGGGCATATCGACCCCAAAGGCTTCATCATATTTGCGGTCATTCGTCATGCGATAAGAGCCTTGTATGTCAGTCGGCCATTGGTCTGACCAAGAAGCGCATTAACTCGCTCCCCTTCGCCGGACTCACGAAGATTAAAGCGCCACGTCATTTCACCAAGATAGCGCGAAAGGTGTTTGGGTGAAAGGTGATGGTGAGTGCCGATAATCTGGCGCTTGAACAGCGCCCAAACTGACTCAATCCCGTTCGTATGGATGCAGTAATGGCGGACATATTCGCCCGCACTGTGATTGACGCGGTGATGATTGTAAGTGTTGCCCAGCCCTACAAAAGAGCCGTGCCCATCTGTCATAAGGTTCGCGCCAACTGCAACATTCTCGCGTATCACTGATTGGACATTACGGGCGCTCATATTTGGCGTAATACCAGTCCGAAGTTCGCCCTCCCGCTCTAACAACCCAAGAACGGCAACCTTGCCAGCGCCGCCCTGCTTGCCGCCAGTGCGTTGCCAAGCATGTTTATTCTTCTCTTTGCCGCCGATGAATGTTTCGTCAGCTTCGACCTCACCCACGAGGGAACGCGTGAATGAGCGGGTTTGCGCAGCATGGCGTAAGCGATGCAACATGAACCATGCCGACTTTTGTGTGACCCCGATGTCTTTTGCGAGCTGGGTGCTAGCAATGCCCTTCTTGTGCGAGGTGATTAGCCATATAGCCATCATCCACTTGCGCAATTCGATTTTGCTGTCCTCAAAGATGGTGCCAACGCGGATCGAAAACCGCTTGCGGCATGTTCCGCACTTGTGATTGCGGCCATCGGAGAAATGATAAACCTTAGAACTGCCACAATGGGGGCAATATGCACCGTCTTTCCAACGGATCGCGGTGAAATGGTCAATAGCTGATTGTTCATCGGGAAATGCCGCCATCATCTGAATGAGCGTATTGAAATGCTGCATGGCGGAGGCTTTCGTTGTCATGCCCCCTTATATCAAAAGTTCAAGCCCATTGCAAGCGATGCTGGGTCAGATATGTATATAATTCCCAAAATATTTGGCAATCTTCTTCCAGCCTTGCAAGCAACGACGTCTGGGGGTGATGGGTGCCGTCATGATTATTGCATTCCCTTGCTGTGGCTCCAACTTAGGTAATGGCGAACGCGTCCGTAATGTCGCAGTTGAATAGGTAATCATGCCCAGGCCCGCCCAAATGCTCGCGCCAACAGCGGCTAGAACCATTTATGATAACCAAGGCGTCACTGGGTGAGAAAATGGATCAGGCTTGTCGAAATATATTTCTGAGCCGAAGTTGCGCCGGTTCACGCATTAGAGAATAAGGGTTGCCTTAGCGCTCATGTTCAGGCTCTTGGCAAAGGAGTACCGGCAGTGTCGATCGATTCTGAAGCGCTCGAAATCTATGATGCCGCGCTCGACCCTATTTTAGAAAGACAGCAATGCTGCGCTGTCAGCAATGCTCTATAGTAGCCATGATGCCAAAATGGCCCTGCCCTGGCGCAGGAAGGCGAACAACATCGCCGCGATCTGGTCGCTCCTGGCGCGTTTGATATATCATTATGGGGATTACGCATGTGCTTGCACGTAGCTGCACGTTGTGTTAGGGACTATTTTGGTTCATTTCTGACCCGAGGAGGTTCGCATGACCGAGACTGCCCAACACCCGTCGCGACGACATCAACACGCCATCACCATCCGCTCTGATCGTGCCGCCGCGCGGCTCCAATTGCTCGCCAAGAGCGGGATGAGCCAGGTGGCGATCATCGAAGAGGCGCTCGAGCGGATGCCTTTGCCCAAGACACTTGTCGATAAGGCGCAATTGCGGGCGCGGATCGATGCGATCTTGGCATCGATCGATCCCGCCCAGGTTCCAACAATGGCTGAATTTGATGCCGCGACCTATGATGAAAATGGCAATTGCCGATGATTGTCGATACATCGGCGCTTGTGGCGATTGTCCGACGCGAGTCAGAATTTGAGGCCATTTTTGAGGCGCTGCTGTCAACTTCAGCGCTCTTGCCGGCGCCAGCACGCGTTGAATTGGATCGCGTCGTGGGTAAAACAGCCCACGAAAGGCATTTGACCGATGTATTGATCGGCGAGCTTGAAAGCTCAGGTCTTCAGATTATTCCGTTTGGTGATCATCACGCCAGCATTGCACGTGACGCAAATACCCGTTTTGGGCAAGGCAATGGCAAGGGCGGCGCGCTCAATCTGCTCGATCTGATGGTCTATGCCGTTGCCCAAGAACGCGGCCTGCCAATTTTGTGCACCGGCAAGGATTTTGCGGCGACCGACGCAGTTATCCATCCGGCGAGCCGGGTCGGATGATCCTGCAATCGATCGGTTGCAATGCTCTACATTTTAAGTTGGTATCGGATTCAGGTCCAAGCGCGCGAGATTGCGGCGCTGACCGGCCATCCGATCTATGACAGCCAAATCATTGCCGCTGCGATCGACGCCGGCTGTACGCTCTTGTGGAGCGAGGATATGCAGCATCGCCACCAGGTGAGTACAGCACAGGGCAATGTAGTGATCCGCAACCCGTTCATGGACGATGTGGCGCATGATGGATGAGCGCCCGTTGTCTTCATCGTTCGAATTGGTGCTCGGCGCGCATACGGCGTTAATGGGGCCGTGCATTGCCAACCCGCCTTCGCTTGAGGCGGCAGTGGCCGCGATGGCCCCGGCGACAAAAGCGGCCATCCTGAGCGATTACAATCTCTGTCGAGTGAGTTCTAAGCTTGGCTATGTTAGCGCCATGACGATTGAGAAAAATTGCCTTGCAAACCAGATGAGGTTGACATCATAATGAATGCGCCAAGGGAGATACTCTACGAAGGCAAGGTCATCGTGAGATGACGCCTATCTATGCTCCACACGTCATTATAACTCTTTGATTGTGAGTGAGACTATGGAGCAGCGCCAAACCGACCAGCGGGATATCATGCTTGCTGAGCTCTATCATGAATTGCGCAGCGCAGCGGCGCGCCTGCTGCGGCGAGAGGCACCAGACCTGACTCTGCAACCGACCGAACTTGTCAACGAAGCTTCGCTCCGTCTGATGCAGATCGA
>JAGWQR010000290.1 GCA_028869975.1 Alphaproteobacteria bacterium
AGTGCGAACGCTTCATCCCAATGCACCCGCTCGGGACAATCGGGCACGTTGAAACGGTCATGGCGCATTCCCTTCGAGAGGGGCGCGGAGGGCAGACTTTCCACCCTCCGCGCATCGCGATCATTCGGCAGCGATGGAGGGGAGTTCTTCGTCCTCGCTTTCCTCGGGCTCCTCATCGTCGCCGTCATTGGTGAGGAATGCCGGCAACGCCGCTTCCCCCTCATCCTGATCGACAAGGGCGGCGCCGGAGATGCCATCCGGGTCGGCAAGCCGCAGTGGCTCCGGCAACCAGCCAGAATCCGCGAGCAGGCGTTCGGCCTCCTTCGCCATGTCGCCCTTCTTCATATGGTCGATGAGCTGGGCTGCGCGTTCGCCAGCGCCTTCGCGCACGGCCTCGATGATGCGGGACTTGGTCACACGGCCGAGGTAGTTGCCGACAGTCGGTCGCCATCCGACCTGCACCATATCCAGGCCGGTTTCCCGCGCGAGGCGGTCGGCCTGGTCAAAGCGCAATTGCAGACCGTACTCGCTGACGCCCGAACCGATGTAGGGATTGGGCCGCTCGTAAAGCGCGTTGACGCCATAGCTCACGCAGTGGGCGAGGAGCGCCAAACGGTTCTCCTCGTCGAGCCTGGTCAGCCAGTCCCACAGAGCGGTGTCATCGGCAGGGATGCGGCTTTTCCAGTGCTCGTTGCGTTCGTCGACCGACTTGACCGACAGACTGTCGCCCAGTTCCTCGGCCTGGGCCGGGAAGAAGATGTGGCGGACCTGCGCCTCGAGTACTCCGCTCATCGAGCGGTGGTGGAAGGCATCCGACACGAGCTTGTGAAGCAATGCCGTCATCGCGATCCGCGGATTCTGGGCAACCGCATCGCGCAATGCCAGGGTGCGGTGGGCGGTCAGCTCGGTCACCAGGCGTTCGGGCAGCGGCTTGATGCCGTCTTCCTCTTCTTCCTCAGCGGGAACAGGCTGGCCGCCCACGGTGACGACGACAGGTCGGATAGCCTGAGCTAATGTCGGTTCGCTGTGCCCAATCTCGCCGGTCCCGTCGTCATCACGGTCGGATGCGACCCGTGCCTCATCTTCAGGTCGGACATATCCGCGCTCGGCGATCAGCGATCCGTTCGAGTCGATGGTGACGAACACGCCGGCGTTGGCGATCTCGGCGGGGTCATAGCGCATGGGCCGGTTGTCGAGTGCCTCCAGGGCTGCCTCGATTTCACCGAGCCGTTGATCAATTTCATCGGGCAGCTCGTCGGCGTCCTCGTACTGGTCGGTCAGGCGATCGAGTTCGGCTTGCAATCCGGCGCGCGTGGCCTGCTCCTCGTCGGTCATGTCGAGCGGCGTGCCGATGAGCTCACGCATTGCGTGCGTGACGCCGTAGGGGATGCTGAGGCTTGCCTCGACCCACTTCCATCCCTCCGTGGCGATCCGGTCGGCCTCGACGCGAAGCTTTTCGGCAACAAGCCGGTCAAGCAGGGCCACATCCTGGAGCCAACCGCCATCATCGGACTGGAACAGATCGCGCAGCACGATACCGCCGGCTGCTTCGTAGGTTTCGAGCCCAACGAAAAGCGCACGCTTGTCCAAGGCCCGGACGGTAGTTTCGGTGAGCATCCGCCGAATCTGCCAGGGTTCCTTCTGCCAGCTGTCCCGGATCGCATCCCAGACCTGCTCCTGGCGCGCGTGGTCTTCCGAGACGGTGAAGGCCATCAGCTGCTCGAGGGTCATGCCGTCGTCGGCGTAGACCTCAAGCAAACTGGGCGCGGCGGCCGCGAGGCGCAGGCGCTGCTTTACAACATTGACGCCGACAAAGAAGGCCGCAGCGATGGCTTCTTCGGTCATGCCCTTGTCCCGCAAGGCCTGGAAGGCGCGGAACTGGTCGAGGGGATGGAGCGGTGCGCGTTCGATATTCTCGACCAGCGAGACTTCATCGATGAGGATGTCGCTGGCGGCATCGCCGACGACGCAGGGCACAGGCGTAGTGCGGGCGAGGCGCTTCTGCTTGGCGAGAAGTTCGAGCGCACGATAGCGGCGCCCGCCCGCTGGCACCTCGAACATGCCGGTTTCGACGCCGTCTGCGTCCAGCACCGGTCGGACGTGCAGTGACTGGATGAGACCGCGCCGGGCGATGGATTCGGCCAGTTCCTCGACCGACACGCCGGCCTTCACGCGCCGGACATTCGATTGGCTGAGGACCAGCTTGTTGAAGGGGATGTCGCGCGACGACGACAGGGTGATCTTCTGGGCAGCGGTTGCCATGGTGTTTACTCCGCGACGGGCTGCCGAGAGCCTCTCTCTCGACGCCTCAACCCGTCACGAAGCGAAGCGCCGCCCTCTTCCTCTGAAGGGGCAGCGCAACGCAGGGAAACCGGCACCTGTCCGCCGGAATCAGTGGACCCGATCGAGCAGTTTCTTGGCCTTGCCCTCCATGTCGAGGCGGGCATCCTGGTGGGACTTGTCGCGTGCGAGCGCGGTGATGCCCTGAACGAAATCGAAGATCGATTCGGGCGGACGTCCTTCCTCGGCGAGCACGGTTTCGATGATCTTGCCCGTCTCGGCCTTGGAAAATCCCCGCGGGGCATGAGGATATGCTGATAGGCGCGCGGCTGGGGAGCCCGCTGGTGGTGGGTTATGGGGATGGCGAGGCGTATCTCGGCTCAGACGCGCTCGCGCTCGCGCCGCTCACGCAGCGGATCAGCTATCTTGAGGAGGGCGACTGGGTGGTCGCCACGCGCGAAGGCGCACAGGTCTATGATGCGGACAACAATCCGGTGACGCACGAAATTGTCGCTTCGGGCGTGTCGGCGGCGGCGGTTGAGAAGGGGCCGTATCGCCACTTCATGCTCAAGGAGATTTACGAGCAGCCGGTGGTGGTGGCGCAGACTTTGCGCTCCTATCTGCGCCGGATCGAGGAGCAGGTGGCGCTGCCGCAGATGGACTTTTCGCTCAGCAGTATTGAGCGCGTCGTCATCATCGCGTGCGGCACAGCCTCCTATGTCGGGATGATCGGCAAATACTGGATCGAGCAGTTCGCCAGGGTTCCGGTCGAGGTCGATGTCGCGTCCGAGTTCCGTTATCGCGAGCCAGTGCTGGGGCCGGGCACATTGGGTGTGGTCGTGTCGCAATCGGGCGAAACAGCGGATACGCTTGCGGCGCTGCGCCACATGAAGGCGCAGGGCGTCACCACGGCCGGCATCATCAATGTGCCGACCTCCAGCATGGCGCGCGAGGTTGATCTGCTGCTGCCCACCATGGCAGGGCCGGAGATTGGCGTGGCAAGCACCAAGGCGTTCACCTGCCAGCTCGCGGTGATGGCGGCGCTTAGCGTCAATCTCGCGCGCGCCAAGGGCAAGCTCTCACCCGCCGATGAGGCTGAAATCGTGCGCCATCTCGGCGAGGCCCCCGCCGGGATCAACCATGCGCTCGCGCATGATGCCGACATCGAGGCGATGGCGCCGCTGGTGGCGCAGGCGCGCGATGTGCTCTATCTCGGGCGCGGGCCGGATTATCCGATGGCGCTGGAAGGCGCGCTCAAACTGAAGGAAATCAGCTATATCCACGCCGAAGGCTATGCGGCGGGCGAGATGAAGCACGGCCCGATCGCGCTGATCGACGAGGCGGTGCCGGTGATCGTGCTTGCGCCCTCGGGCCCGCTGTTCGAGAAAACGGTCAGCAACATGCAGGAGGTGCGTGCCAGAGGCGGCAAGGTCGTGCTGATCTCCGACGCGGATGGCATTGCTGAGGCAGGGGAGGGGTGCCTTGCAACCATCACCATGCCGGTGGTGCATCCGCTGATCGCGCCTTTGGTTTATGCGGTGCCGGTGCAGCTTCTGGCTTACCATGTCGCCTGCGCGAAGGGCACCGACGTTGACCAGCCGCGCAATCTGGCGAAGAGCGTGACGGTGGAGTGACGGGGTAGCCCCACGCCCTCACATGCCCCTCAGGGACACTCGGATGCCCGTACAGCGTCCTATTTGGTTCGTTTGGTGCCTAGGTAGCGCGCGCGTAGGGAATGCGCTGTACGGGACTTAAAATCGCCGTCCTACATTTCACCGGTGTCAAACCCCTTCCCTTCGCCGCCAAAATCGCGCATTGGAGGTGAATACGGAGGGGCTATGGCGACTGTAGCAGCAGATCAGGCGGTGGCGGACACAATTGCGGACACCGGCACAATCAACCTGAAGCGCGATTTGCAGGTCATCCTCGCTTCATCGCTCGGCACGGTGTTCGAATGGTATGATTTCTTTGTCTATATCACCGTGGCGCAGATTATTGCGACCACCTATTTCCCCGCCTCCAGCCCAACGGCCGGACTGCTCAATGTGCTGCTGATTTACGGGGCCGGATTCGGGATGCGGCCCTTCGGTGCGGCATTCTTTGGCGTACTGGGGGATCGGCTGGGGCGTAAATTCACCTTCCTCATAACGATTTCGCTGATGGGGCTGGCCACCGCCGCGCTCGGCTTTGTGCCGAGCTATGCCCGTATCGGGATAGCGGCGCCATTCATTCTTGTGGGGTTGCGGCTGTTGCAGGGGCTGGCGCTGGGTGGTGAATATGGCGGCGCGGCCATTTATGTGGCAGAACATGCCCCGCGTGAAAAGCGCGGTCTCTATACGAGTTTCATCCAGGCGAGCGTGGTTGGCGGCCTGATCCTGAGTCTTGCCTTGGTGCTGCTCACGACGCGGATTATAGGCATGGCCGCGTGGAATAGCTGGGGCTGGCGCATTCCTTTCTGGCTGTCGATCCTGCTGCTCGCCATTTCGCTCTGGGTGCGGTTTCAGCTCAAGGAAAGCCCTATCTTTCAGGCAATGAAAGCTGCCGAGCAGATTTCTGGCAATCCCTTGCGCGAAAGTTTCAGTTCGGCGCGCAAGTGCGGGCGGATACTGGCGGCGATGATGGGCGTTGCGGCGGGGCTGACCGTGATCTGGTATACAGCACAGCTTTATGCGCTTTCGTTCCTGCAATTTTCGTTGCGGCTTGATGATGTAAGTGCGTGGTTGCTGATTCTGGCGGGCGCGGTCATCAGTCTGGCATGGTTCATCCTGTTCGGCTGGCTGTCGGATAAATGGGGCCGCAAAATCCCGATTCTTGTCGGCTATGGCCTGACCCTGTTTGCGCTGTTCCCGCTGTTTCATCTGATGGCGGATGGTGCCAATCCAAGCCTGGCCAATGCCCTGCGCACATCCCCCATCATCGTGACCGGGAGCAACTGCCAGTATAATCCGTTTGCCAAGGTGCAGGGCACGCAATGTGGCCGTGTACTGGATATGCTTGCCAAACGCGGGCTGCCGTTCAAGGTGGAAAGCTCCGCCGCCATGCCCGATGCGAGTATCGTCATCGCTAGCCAGAATGTCGATTTTCACGATAAGGCCGCGCTTGATGCGGCGCTCAAGGCCGCCGGTTATGATCTGGATCGCAAGCCGCCGCGCGGATCATGGGTGCAGATCATCCTTGCGCTCATGCTGCTCAGCCTGCTGTCGGGGATGACTTACGGGCCGGTTGCCGCCTATCTGGTCGAGCTGTTTCCGGCGCGGGTACGCTATACCTCGCTGTCGATCCCCTATCATATCGGCACAGGGTATTTCGGTGGCTTTCTGCCGTTCATAACGCAATATATGGTTGCGCGTTCGGGCAATCCGTATCAGGGACTCTGGTATACGATTGGCGTGGTGGCTGTCGCGTTTGTGGTGCTGCTGGTCGCGTTGCCGGAAACATCAGGCAAGGAACTGGATTGAACAGGAATTGGGTAACACCACTGCGGCTTGATCTGGAAAAGGCGGCGCTGGTGCACAACTGGCGCTGGCTGACGGCGCAATCCGGTCAAGCAGCGTGCGGTGCCGCAATCAAGGCCAATGGCTATGGGCTTGGCGCTCAGGGTGTGCTGCGCCAGCTTGCCGGCGCGGGCTGCCGTGATTTTTTTGTGGCAAGCTGGTGCGAGGCGCTGGCATTGGAGGATATGCCCGAGGGCTGCGCGCTTTCCGTGCTGCATGGCGTGCGTGATGAGGATATGGCGGTGGCGGTGGCATCCTTGGCGCGACCCACGCTCAACTCGCTCGCGCAAATCAGCCGCTGGCGCGAGACGGGCAAGCCCTGCGATGTGATGATCGATACCGGCATCAACAGGCTGGGGATTGCACCTGAGGATGTGTTTGGCGGGGCGCTCGACGGGCTGAACATTGACACGCTGATGAGCCATCTGGCGTGCGCGGACGAGGACAGCGCGATGAACGGGCACCAGTTGGCGGCGTTCCGGGCATTGGCAGGTCGCACAACAGCGCGGCGGCTGAGCCTCGCCAATTCGGCGGGGATTTGTCTCGGAGCAGACTATGCGTTTGATCTGACGAGGCCGGGGCTGGCGCTCTATGGCGGGGTGCCGCGCGCCGAGGCGGCGGGACAAATCAAACAGGTTGCGCATCCACAGGCGCAAATCCTTCAGCGCCGCATATTGAAGGCAGGCGACAGCATTGGCTATAATGCAACATTCACCGCACAGGTTGATATGCCGGTCGCGATTATCAATCTTGGTTATGCCGACGGGATACTGCGCGCGTTTGCGGGCGTGGGGACAGCGGAAGGCGGGCGCTGCGCCATTCTCGGCCGGGTGTCGATGGATTTGATCGCACTTGACGTATTGGCACTGCCTGAGGCGAAAGAGGGCGACTGGCTGACGCTCGATTATGCTCTGCCAAGCACAGCGGCGTGCACCGGCCTGTCGCAGTATGAGTTGCTCACCGGGCTGGGCAGCCGGTTCGAGCGGGTGTGGCGTTAGCCCCTAAAAATCGATCGCGATGCCCTTTTTGACCCAATCGCCATAGCGGGTAGGGTCGAGCTTGTCCGGTAGTTTGCGCCCTTCAGCAGGAACCGGCACCGGTGGTGAGGCTGACAAATGTGCCGGGGCTTTGAGCCAGTCTGGTCGCTTGGTGGGGGGTTTCTGTTTCACCGCGCCACGATAGCGCGCCTGGCGTGCATTGTTAAGTCCGCCGCGTCAGGCTAAAGCGCGCCATGCCCGATCCCGCCATGCCTGATCCCATCGGTGTGCCCGTGCGCCGCGCTGCGCTCAAGCTGCTCGATGCCGTGTTGCGGCGCGGGCAGGTTCTTGAAACGGCGTTGCACGGGGCTACCCAGGGCCTCGCCAACCCGGCCGACCGCGCGCTGACCCATGCGATTGCGGCGGAAGTGCTGCGCTGGCTGCCCGATCTTGACGCGCTGGTAGACAGCGCGTGCCAGCGCCCGCTGCCCGATGATGCCAAGGCGCGCATGGCGCTGCGAAGTGCGCTGGCACAAGCATTGCGGCTTGGCACCCCGCCCCATGCGGCCATAGCGACAATGCTGCCGTTGCTGGAAGGCGGGCCGAAGCGGCTGGTACATGGCGTGTTCGGCACGTTGATGCGTGGTGGTGCTGCGTTGCCGGAACTGCCCGCCCTGACTGCTGATGTTTCCAGTCGCTGGGGGGCGCACTGGGGGGGCGCGATGGTGGAGGCCGCCCGTGCCGCGCTCATCGCCCCGCGCGGGCTTGACCTGACCCTGCGGGATGCGGCGGAGACGGATCATTGGTGCGCGATGCTCGGCGGCTCCAGCCTGATCCCCGGCCATGTCAGAGTCTCCGGCGATGTGTCCGTTCCAGAGCTTCCCGGCTATGCTGAAGGCGCGTGGTGGGTGCAGAATATCGCCGCATCCATGCCGGCACGGTTGCTGGGGCAGGGTGAGGGGCGAACCGTGCTTGATCTGTGTGCGGCTCCGGGCGGCAAGACAATGCAACTCGCGGCAGCAGGCTGGCGGGTGACTGCAGTCGAGCTATCGGCGGCGCGCGCGCGGCGTCTGCACGAGAATCTGGCGCGCGCCGGGCTTGATGCTGAAATCACCGTTGCCGATGTGATGCACTGGGTGCCACCTGCGCCGGTTGATGCAATTTTGCTCGATGCGCCCTGCACTTCCACCGGCATTTTCGCGCGCCACCCCGATGTGCTCTACCGGGTGCGGGTGCAGGATATAGCGGCGATGGCGGCAGTGCAGGCAGCAATGCTGGCGCGGGCGTCTGCATGGCTCAAACCCGGCGGAGTGCTCGTCTATGCCACCTGCTCGCTTGAGCCCGAGGAAGGTGAGGGGGTGATTGCGGACGCGCGCGCGCTGACAATCGATCCGATCCGGGCCGATGCGTGCCCGGCCATTTTGACACCTGCCCCGCAAGGGCATCTGCGCATCTTGCCCGCGCCCGGTCTCGATGGATTCTTTGTCGCGCGCCTGACACAGAACATGACAATCGTGTGACGATGCTCTATTGATACCCCCGCAATGGATCGATATGCACCGCAACGCGATCCGGGAGTATGTGAGTGACCGAGCAAGGGGGTGTAGCCGATACGATCGACGCCGGGCGCCGTCTGGTGCGCATGGCGAACGGCTATGGCCAATCGCTGGGCGAGCGCTTCGGAAACTGGCTGTATCTGCTGGCCTGGTCTACACCCTTGCATGGCGCTCGACTGCGCGGGCGCTTCCCGCTCAAGCTGCTGGCGGTGCCAGAAACTGCGCTTCCTGCTGATATCCAGCGTGGGGCAACTCTGCTGGATGGTCATTTCACGCTGCTTGGTCGGTCACTTGCTCTGGCTGATCTCGATTTTGCCAGCCTCAAACCCGATGATCCGCTGTACCCCTATCTTCAGTGTTTTTCCTGGCTGCCTGATCTGGCCGTGGCAGGTGGGCGCAAGGGCGCCGCCCCCGTCGCCGAGCATATTATGCGGTTGTGGCTTGATGCGCACGCCCAACGCGTGACCGAAAACGGCTGGCGGCAGGATTTGTGGGGCTGGCGGATACTTAACTGGACAGCCCATGCTCCGCTGATACTGTCCTCACCCGATCTCATCTATCGCTCCGCCGTGCTCAACGCACTGGCCCGTGGCGCGCGGCATCTTGATCGTACCGCCAGCCACGCCACACCGGGGCTGCCCAGAATTGTTGCGCAATGCGGTGTCCTGGCGGCGGGCCTGCTGATTGCCGGGGGCGAGGCGCGCCAGCGCACCGCGCGCGCTGGTCTTGCCCAGGCGCTGAGCGGCGGAATGAGCGACGATGGTGGCATATTGAGCCGCTCACCGCATGCGCAGCTCGATCTGGTGCGCGCGCTGGTGATGATCGCGCAGATATACAAAGCGCGCCAGCTTGAATTGCCCGACATGATCGAGAGGGCTTTGGTGCGCAGCGCCTCCGCTTTGCAGGCAGTTATGCTCGGTGACGGCGGGCTGGCGAGCTGGCAGGGCAGCGCGCCGGTGGGTGGCGATCTGGTGCGCGGCGTGATAGCGGCGACCGGGCATCCGGTACGACCACTGCGTCGCGCGCGCCATTGGGGCTATCATCGGCTTGCGAATGGCGCGACGGTGCTGGTGGTCGATGCAGCGCCGCCGCCCTCGCCGCGATGGACGCAGTGCGGCTGCGCCTCGACGCTGGCATTCGAGCTGTCGGATGGCGCGCAGCGATTGGTGGTGAATTGTGGCGGCGCGGCTTCAGGTTCGGCGCTGCTTCTGCATGATCTGGCGCATGGCTTGCGCACCACGGCGGCGCATTCGACGCTGACGATGGCCGATACCAACTCGACTGCCGTACTCGCGCGCGGGGCATTGGGGCGCGGTGTGGTTGAAGTTTCGGTCGATCGGCGCGAGAGCGAAGGGGCAAGCGTGCTCGAAGCAAGCCATGATGGCTATGCGCACAGCTTCGGATTCCTGCACCAGCGCGAAATCAACATGAGTGCCGACGGAAAGACGGTAAGCGGACAAGATCGGCTGCGCGCTGCTTCCGACAAGCGAGCACCCAAAGAGGCACCTTTCACGCTGCGCTTTCACCTTGCGCCCAAAACCGAAGTAAGCCTGACTGCCGATGGCGCCGGGGCGCTGTTGCGAATCCATGCAGGGCCGCTATGGCAGTTCCGCGTAACAGGGGGTGCGCTCGGTGTTGATGACAGTCTCTGGGTCGATGCGGAGGGCAAGCCGCACGCCACACAGCAACTGGTCGTGACAGGCCATGCAGCGGGTGGCGCGGTGGTATTGTGGAATTTCAAGCGGGCGGGTTAGCCGCCAATCAAAGGGATGATATGAACGAAGTGAAAATCAGGCGGGCGCTGCTCTCGGTGTCCGACAAGACCGGATTGGTTGAGCTGGGGCAGGCACTCGCCGAACATGGCGTTGAGCTGGTATCGACCGGCGGCACCGCCAAGGCACTGCGCGAGGCCGGGCTGGACGTGCGCGATATATCCGACTTGACCGGTTTCCCCGAGATGATGGACGGGCGGGTGAAAACGCTGCACCCCAAAGTGCATGGCGGCTTGCTCGCGGTGCGCGATAACCCGGAGCATGTTGCCGCAATGGCGGCTCACGAGATTGGCGCGATCGATCTGGTCGTGGTCAATCTCTACCCGTTTCAGGCGACGGTGGCGCGCGGGGCCAGTCGCGAGGAGATTATCGAGAATATCGATATTGGCGGGCCGTCGATGGTGCGCTCGGCGGCTAAAAATCACGGCGCTGTCGCGATTGTGACCGACCCGGCGGATTATGCGCTGGTGGCGAAGGCGGCGACCACACTCGATACGCGCAAGCGCCTCGCCGCCAAAGCCTATGCCGCCACCGCCGCTTATGATGCGGCGATCAGCCAGTGGTTCTCCGGTGTCGATCAGGGGGAGGTGTTCGCGCCCACCCGTGTGATGGCAACAAAGCTGGTTTCAACGCTGCGCTATGGTGAGAATCCGCACCAGACGGCCGCGCTCTATGTGCCTGCAGGGCCGCATATTGCGGGGATTGCCGGCGCGCGTCAGATTCAGGGCAAGGAACTCAGCTATAATAATTACAATGATGCCGACGCCGCGCTGGAGCTGGTGGCGGAATTTCGCGATGGCCCGCCGACGGTGGTGATCGTCAAACACGCCAATCCGTGCGGGGTGGCGAGTGGGGCGACGCTTGTCGAGGCCTATAAGGCGGCGCTCGAATGTGACAGCGTGTCGGCGTTTGGCGGGATAATTGCGGTCAACAGCCCGCTCGATGGGCCGACAGCAGAAGCGATTTCGGAAATTTTCACCGAAGTGGTCTGCGCCCCCGATGCTGATGATGCAGCGAAGGCGGTGTTTGCCAAAAAGAAGAATCTACGGCTGCTGCTGACCGGTAATCTGCCCGATCCGAACCGACCGGGCCTCACTACGAAAATTATCGCGGGCGGCGTGCTGGTGCAGGAGCGCGACAATGGGCGGATTGCTGCGGCTGACCTCAAAACAGTCACCAAGCGCGCACCGACAGAACAGGAACTCAAGGACTGCCTGTTTGCCTGGACTGTGGCCAAGCACACCAAATCGAACGCGATCGTTTATGCGAAAGATGGCGCCACGGCGGGGATAGGCGCGGGGCAGATGAACCGGCGCGATTCGGCACGGATTGCTGCACTCAAGGCGCAGGAAGCAGCGCAAACCTATGGCTGGGCGCGCCCACGCACAGTTGGTTCGGCGGTCGCGTCGGATGCCTTCTTCCCTTTCGCCGATGGCCTGCTGGTGGCGGTCGAGGCGGGCGCAACGGCGGTCATCCAGCCCGGCGGCTCGATGCGCGATGATGAGGTGATTGCGGCGGCAGACGAAGCTGGCCTTGCGATGGTCTTTACCGGGATGCGCCACTTCCGGCATTGAGTGCGGTATCAATAGAGGAGAAGGTGCATGAACGAGATTGAACAGGGGGGCGGGCAAGCTGCCCTCACGCGCTGGCAACGGATCAAGGCCAATCGCGGTTTCCGCTTTGCCGTGCTGTTTGTGTTCGTCAATCTGCTTTATGGTGTCGGGCAAAATCTCATGGGCATCTTGGCCGGGGTCAAGGCCGCCCGCGCGGATCATCTCAGCCGCGCCGCACTGCATGATATGACCAGGACGCGTGCCGGGTTGATGCACCTGATGGCAACGCCGTTCGGCGGAGGCTGGGGGCTGGGGCTGATTGTGCTTGCGTTCGCAATCATCTTGGCGGGCGGCTGGCTGTATGTGCGGGTCTCGCGCGCGCTGGAGCGGCGCACGGTGACCGAATTTTCCGGCCCCCACTGCGGCGGAAGGTACGCGGCGGGGGCTTTGCTCGGGCTGGGGCTGATGAGCGCATCGGTATGGATGCAGCACCTGTTGGGCGACGCGGATATTGTCTGGAATGGCACGCTTGCCATTTCGGTCATCACCGTGCTGCCGGTTACGCTTGCGCCCATGTTTGAGGAACTGGCGTTTCGCGGCGTGGGCCTGCGGATGATCGAGGAAAGCTGGGGATCGGGCGTGGCGCTGTTCATCACGAGCCTGTTTTTCGGGCTGGCCCACTTGACCAATGCCAATTCGGGGCTGATGCCCTCGCTCAGCATTACTGTGGAGGCGGGGCTGCTGCTCGGCATGGCCTATATCGCGAGCCGGACGCTGTGGCTGCCGATGGGCGTGCATTTCGGCTGGAATTTCACCGAAGGTGACATCTGGGGTACACCCGATTCGGGCAATGCGGTGCCGGGATTTTTCACCACGACTACGCACGGCAATGCGCTGATTACGGGCGGGGCGTTCGGGCCGGAAGCCTCGATCATAACGCCACTGCTGTGCCTGGTGGCGACGGTGGTGCTGTATCGCATGGCGGTGCAGCGCGGATATTGGCAGGCGTTTCGCAATCCGTTTGCCCGCAGAGTCGCGGCTTAGGCCATCGTCCGCCCCGCGCGCCCGGCGAGCTCAACCGCATAATGCCACGCCACGCGGCCTGACCGGCTGCCGCGCTGGCGCGCCCAGAGCAGCGCGTCTTCCGGGTCAGCAGCAAGCCCGAGATGTGCGGCATAGGCCGCAACCATCGCCAGATACTGCGCCTGATCGCAGGCATGAAAGCCGAGCGAGAGGCCGAACCGATCGGCGAGCGCGAGCTGGTCATCGCTCGCATCGCGCGGGTTGATTGCCTCGGGCGGTGCAAAATCACGCGCCACGATATGGCGGCGATTGGCTGTCGCATAGATGCGGACATGGTCGGGCCGCGCCGCCACGCCGCCTTCGAGCAGCGAACGGAGCACCCGCGCCGGCGCAAGCCCCTCATCAAACGCCAGATCATCAAGGAAGAGGATGGCGGGGCGTGTCCAGCCGCGCAGCACTGCAAACAGCGCGGGCAAAGTCTCAAGCTGGTCGCTCCCCACCTCGATGAGCGCAAGCGGATGTCCCGCCGCCTGTACCGCGCTAACGCAGGATTTGACCAGCACCGATTTGCCTGATCCCCGTGCGCCCCAGAGCAGCGCATCATGCGCGGCAGCGCGGGAAGCAAAGCGTTCGGTATTGCTCAAGAGCGTATCGCGCTGCGCATCAATGCCGGTGAGCAGACCGAGCGGGAGCGGTGCGAAATGATCCACGGCGTTGAGCGCCTGCCCGTCCCATTGATAGGCGGGCGCATCGGGTGCAACGAGCGCGGGCGGGGTCGGGGCGAGCCGCTCGAGCGCATCGGCAATGCGAGTGAGGAGGTCATCGTTCATGCTTGGCTTTTAGCGCAAGCCGCCCCAATCACAAATGCGAGAGCAGCTTGACCGCGACATCATGTTCTTCGGCTTTGGGATTGGCGGCAATCGGCGCAAGCATGGCGCGCGCCGCCACCTTGCGGCCCAATGCACTATAAGCCTGCGCGAGTTGCACCCGCAATCCGACGCGATCGCGTGAGAGCGACGCCGCTTTTTCGAGCAGAGCAATTCCGCCCGCCTGATCGCTGCCTGATTGAAACAGAATCCAGCCATAACTGTTCGCAACATCGGAATTTTCCGGCTGAAGCGCATAGGCGGCGCGGGCATAGCGCAGCGCGCGCGGGACATCGCCCCGGCCATACCAGGCCCAGCCAAGGCTGCTAAGCAGATTGGCATCGCTGTTGCCTAGCCTGGCGCGTATCTGCTCCAGCGCGGCAATGGCACTGTTCCACTGTGCATTGTCGCTGGCGAGATCGGCGGTTAATTCCAGCCCGGCCAGATTGGTGGGGTTGTCGGTATGGAATTGCGCAACCACCCGTGCGGCACCATGCATATCCCCCGCCCGGATCAGGGCATAAACCAGCCGCAAAACGGATGGCTCGCTTTGTGCAATCGAGTTGGCATAACCATAAGCGGCCACTGCCTGCCGATAATCACCCTTCGCCAGCAGCACATCGCCCTCGATCACATGTGCGAGCGGCACACCGGGATTAACCTGTGCAATGACATGTGCCTTGCCCACGGCATCATCTAAATTCCCGGCCAGTATAAGCCCTTGCAGGAAGGGAATTGCAGCCTCGACACTGGCCGGATTGGTCTTGTCCGCCTGCGCCAGCACGCTGAGTGGCAATTTGGGATCGAACGGCGTGGAAGGGCCGCGTTCGGGCTGGTTGGCCTGATCGAGATATCTGGCGGCGTGCAACCGATCATCGATATTCTCATAGGCGCGGGCGATCAGCGTCAAGGCGTAACTGTCGGCATCGACCCGATCCGCGAGCGGCTTCAATGTATCGATCACACCAAAATTATCGCCAACCTGTGCATAACCTAGAGCCAGCAGCCGCAGTGCAGTGCGGTTTTCGGGTTGGAGCGACACCAGCCGGTTGAACTGGCTGATCGCTTGCTCGGGGTTGCCGGTTTCCAGCTCGACAATGCCCTGCACAAGAATGGCACCCGGCAGGTTATCGAGCGCGGGGGAGCAATGATAGAGCAGCGTGCGCGCCAGATCATAATGGCCGGAACGTGCCGCGAGCACTGCCTGAAGATAAAAGGCCTGCGGATTTTTTGGCTCAAGCGCAATAACAGCACGGGTGTCGGCAAGCAGCGCGTGCGCCTGTCCCAGATCGCCCTCGGTTGCCGCCCGCTCAAGCAAGGCCGGAACATTCTTCGGATCAAGCGCAATCACCTGGCTGAACGCAGGCAGTGCGGCGCGCAACCCATATTGATCGCGCTTGAGAGAAGCCTCCAGCATCAGCGCATCTATGCTCTTCGGGTTGAGTTTGGCGGCCAGTCGCGCGGCCTCTCCCGCCCCGGCAATATCGCCATCGCGTGCACGGGTGCGCGCCATATCGGCCCACACACTGGCATCGCGCGGGGTTTTGGCGAGCAGCGCATTCAATTCAGTGTGAGCCCCTAATATGTCGCCGCGCAGCAGATCGGCCTTGGCGCGGACATGCGCTGCATAATTGGCAAAACCAAGCGGGATGTTCGCCGGATCGGCTTCCTGCAACGCCCTGATCGCATCCCCCTGCATGAGATAGGCATTGGCCATGAGATGATGCGTGTTCGCCACATTGGCCCCGGCCCGGCGCGCCGCCCAAATGTCCTGCTCGGCCTGCGCACCCCTATTGGCGGCAAGATCTGCCTGCGCGCGGGCGAGCGCCGCATCGGGGGAAGGCGGTTGCGCCACAGCCAGCGCCGCCAACCCGCCGATCAGCAGGGCGAGAGCGCGTTTCACGGGTTGAGACCGTGCTGCTTCATCAGATCATAGAGCGTCGGACGGCTGATGCCGAGCAGCTTGGCGGTGCTGGAGATATTGCCCTGCGCGCGTGCCAATGCGCGGCGGATAGCCTTATGGTCGGCACTGTCGCGCGCCGCTTTCAGGTTGATGATGTCATCGGCATCGTCATTGATGTTCAAGTCAAGATCACCCGCCGTCACCAGCTTGTCCTCGGCCATGATGACCGCCCGCTTGACCCGGTTTTCAAGCTCGCGCACATTGCCCGGCCAACCCCATTGATCGAGTGCTTGCAGCGCATCCGTGCCCAGGCCCTTCACCTGCGGGTTCATCTTGGCGGCGTAACGATTAACGAAATGCTTGGCGAGCAGCACCGCATCACCCGGCCGCTCGGCAAGCGTCGGGATGCGAACGACAATCTCTGCCAACCGGTAATAAAGGTCCTCGCGGAAGCGTCCGTCCGCCACCATCGCATCGACATCCTGGTGCGTGGCGCAGACCACGCGGGTATCGACCGGAATGGGTTTGCGCCCACCGATCCGCTCGATCACCCGCTCCTGCAAGAAGCGCAGCAGCTTGACCTGAAGTGGCAGCGGAATGTCGCCCACTTCATCAAGGAAGAGCGTGCCGCCTTCAGCCAGCTCGATCTTGCCCTCGGTGGTTTTGACCGCGCCGGTAAACGCGCCCTTTTCATGCCCGAACAGCTCCGATTCGAGCAGGTTTTCGGGGATGGCGGCGCAGTTGATCGCAACGTACGCGCCTTTGCTGCGCGCGCTCGCATTGTGCAGCCCGCGCGCAAGCAATTCCTTACCCGTCCCCGACGCACCTAGCAGCATGACCGACACATCCGCATTCGCCACGCGCTCGATGGTGCGTGCGACCTTGAGCATTTCGGGTGCAGCAGTAATCATGCCACCGAGTACGCGCGCATCTTCGGGCACGGCCGAGGCAAGACGACGATTATCCGCTTCGATCGCATGAAGATGGAAGGCGCGCTTCACGATCATGCCCAGCTCGTCAATATCGACCGGCTTCTGGTAGAAATCATACGCCCCTTCGGCGATGGCGCGAAGCGCACTCTCGCGCGCGCCATGCCCTGACGCAACCACCACTTTGGCATCGGGCTTGAGCTTGAGGATTTCGCCAAGTGCGGCAAACCCCTCGCTCACCCCGTCGGGGTCGGGCGGCAGGCCGAGATCGAGCGTCACCACATCGGGCTCTTCGGCGCGCACCAGATCAAGCGCGCTCTGCCGATCCCCCGCCACCAGTACGTTGAAATCAGGGTAAGCCCAGCGCAACTGGCGTTGCAGCCCCTCGTCATCTTCAACGATGAGCAATTTGGGCGCGGGCTTGGGGGAAGGTTCGGCAATCATGCGGCGTGTTCCTGCTGGATGAGCTGTGAGGTTGCGGGTTGAAGGGTCAGCGAGAAGGTGGTGCCGCTGCCGGGCGTGCTCTTCACGCGCAGGGCGCCGCCCATCTCGGTAATCAGGGTGCGGGCTTCGTGCGCGCCCACGCCAAAGCCATTGGATTTGGTGGAGGCAAAGGGCTTGAACAGCTGGTCGCGGATAAAAGAGGGGGTCATTCCCGCTCCGGTATCGATGACATCAACGTGCACGCCCTGCGAATCCTGACGCAGCATGAGCGTAACCGGATCACTCGGGCGGCTCGCTTCAATCGCATTTTGCACGAGATGGCTGAGTGCCTGTTCCAGACGCGCCGCATCAACCTGCGCGAGCAGATCCGGATCACCCATCACCACCACCGGATGCTGTGCGCGCTTGGCCACCGCAATGGCATTCATTAGTGGCGCAAGCCTGGTCGGCAACGGTTCCTGGGCCTTGCCCTTGTTGTGCTGTGATAGCCGGGCGAGGAGTGCGTTCATCCGCTCGGTCGAGGCGGCGAGCGTCGCCAGCATATCCTGCTGGAATTCGGGATTGCCGATATGCCGCTCGGCGTTGCGCGAGACCAGGCTCAACTGGCTGACCAGATTCTTGATGTCGTGCATGATGAAAGCAAAGCGGCGGTTGAATTCATCAAAGCGCTGCGCATCAGAGAGCGCCTCCTGCCCCTGCGCTTCGGCAAGATAAGACGCGACCTGCCGTCCGGCGAGGCGGAGCAGATCAAAATCCTCCCAGTCGAGTTCGCGGTCGAGCATGGGCCGATCGAGCACGACCAGCCCGGCAAGCTGGCTGAAATGCAACAGCGGCACCACCACCCAGGCACGGTTGTTGGCGAGCAACCATTCGGGGATGGCGGCGGCCTCTTCATCCGTAGCAGTGCCCGCGCGGATGGCATCGAGCGCGCAAATCCTGCCCGTATTCTGGAAATAGAGGAGCGTCTGCGGCCCGGCGGCGCTGGTCGGGGCATCGGGGCTTGGCCAGTTCCACTGCGCCCGCACGATCAGTCCATTGCTGGCGTCGGGGGTGAGCAGCAGTCCGGCCCCCGATTCGGTGATGTCGGCAATCGCCTTGATTGCGCGAATATCAAGGCTGGTGGCGGCGGCGTCGGTGCGGCTCAGCGTGTTGGTGAAGCGCAGCCACTCGGCGCGATAATCATAACGGTGCTGGAAGAAATGCTTGGCGAGCATCACCCGCGACCAGGCGCGCAGCCGCGCATTGGGGAGCAGGATCAACGCCGCCAGCGCAGTCAGGAACGCGAAACTGACCTGAAAACCGCGTGCCGCCCCTTCGCTGAACATGCGCAGCAGCGATGATCCGCCCACCATCAGCACCAGATACGCCCCGATCGCGACAAGGCTCAGCGACTGAAAGGTGGCGCTGCGCGACAGTTTGACCGGGGCGGACGCCGCACGCATCGTCCCCAGCAGGAAGAGCAGGGGGAGCGGCGCGAGGATGAAACCCCGCAGCGCCGTCATTTCATATACCTGCGTACGCGCCAGATAGGCGATCGTATTGGCGTTGAGATCATAGGCCCAGAGCAGCGCCAGCGCGGCGAGGGGCAGCCGCAATGCATTGCGCGACTGGCTTGTGGCGGCCGTATAAAGATTGTGCACCAGCACCAGCCCGCCAATATCGGCAACCATCCGCAGCATCAGCCCTGCATAATAATCCGCATCCATCAGCCGGGGCGAGCCGAGGAACTGCCAGGGCAGCAGATCGACCATGATCCGCAACACCAGCACCCCAAAGCTCACCCAGTAGAGCGGGCGGATGGCATGATAGCTGGCGAGCGGGCGGTTATGCCCGCGCCACAGCAGCATCAGATACGTGAGCCACGCCAGATCACGCACGCTCTCGGCCAGCCGTGCCGCCAACGCGTCATTGCCGAGAATCGCCACCTCCAACGCCCAGATCACTGTCCAGGCAGCGGCGATGACGAGCGATAATCCGGTATGGCTGATGAACCATTGCCGCGTCTGCCACAGCACCAGCACACCAAAGCTGATTGAGGCGAGCACATGCCCCCACAGGCTGATCGTCTCCCACAGCATCAGCGCGCCCCATCCGCCCAGATAATCACCCGCAACGTTTGCAGGATGATGACAAAATCGAGGAAGGGCGTATAATTCTTGGCGTAATAGAGATCATATTC
>JAGWQR010000291.1 GCA_028869975.1 Alphaproteobacteria bacterium
AGCCCGCCATTCACCTGCAAATTCTCACCGGTCATGAAACACTCATCGCTCGCCAGCCAGACGGCGGCGGCGGCGACATCATCCGATGTCCCGATCCGTCCCATGGGATAGCCGGGCAGGAAGCTCTCGAACAGGCCTGGCACCGTCTTGGCCTCGGCGGTCATTGGCGTGTCGGTCAGACCCGGCGAGATCGAATTCGCGCGGATGCCTATCTTGCCAAATTCGTTCGCCACACAGCGGATGACATGATCGGTCCCCGCCTTGGTGCCCATATAGGCGGCGTGGTTTTCAAGCATGATCTTGGCGGTGGCGGAACTGATCTGGATGATCGAACCGCCACCGGTCATCACCCGGATCATTTCCTGATAGAATTGATACGGCCCGATGAATTGCAGCCGGGTCATCTCTTCAAGCTGTTTGGGGGTGGTGTCGAGGAAGGGCACGAGCAACCCCCAGCCGGTCGCGTTGACTGCGATATTGACCGCGCCCATTTTCTCAACCCCGGCTTTGGCGAGCGCCCTCAAATCCTCCAGCTTGGTGATGTCGCAGAGCGCGGCATGGCCGCCAATCTCATCAGCAAAGGCATGCAGGACATCGCGTTTACGCCCCGCGACCAGCACCTGCGCGCCCTCGGCTTTGAAACGTCGTGCGATATGCTGCGCCATATTGTCCTTGCTCGCCGCGCCCAGAATAATCGCAGCCTTGCCCGCCAGTCGCGTCATAACACCCTCCTAACCGTTCGCTTCAGAGAAATTTACGCCTGCATATGAGTCTGCCGCGACATCAGCAGGAACCGGAAAGCGAGAGAGGAAAACGAATCGCTTGTGTGCGTGGCCGATGATGAGTTCGTCGGATACACCCATGCCGCCGTGGAACTGGATCGCGTCATGACCGAGTTTCACACTCGCCTCGCTGATGAACGCGCGCGCACCGGCGACCGTATGGGCCAAAGCTGGATCGCTCTGATCCGCTGCGATCAATGCACGATCAAGCAGACCGCGCGCCTGCTCGAGCGCAACATAATGCGCGACCATACGGTGCTGGATCGCCTGAAAGCTGCCAATCGCCGCGCCGAACTGTTTGCGGGTGCGCAAATATTCAAGCGTGGAGTTGAACACTCTATCCATCATGCCCAGTGCCTCGGCGCAATGGCAGAGATCGGCTCGGGTTTGAGCAGCGTCGAGTTCGGCAAGGCCGCCATTGAGGCGCCGGGCAGGGGTTTTGTTGAAAGTGAGCTGGACGGCAAGGCTGCCATCAATAATGCGATAGGGCGTGCGGGTGAGGCCAGCGGCCATGGCCTCCACGAAGAACAATGCCAGCGCACCCCCTTCAGATGCGCTTGCAATAAAGCCACCTGCGTCCAAACCCTGGCAAACTAACGCTTTCATACCCGTAAGGGTGAAAGAATCACCAGGATTATCGGCACGGGTCTTGATTTGATTGATCCGGCCCAGCGCGGCCTGTTCGCAGTGCGCGAGCGCCAGTCGGCATTTTCCGCTGAGAAGATCGGGGAGCCATACATTGCGGATATCCTCTGGCGCAGTCTCCTCAAACAGACCCCCCGCCAGAACAGCGCTATCTATCAGCGGTTCGACCACCAGTCCCGCACCCATCGCCTGCGACACAATCGCCAGATCGCGCAGGGACGAACCCAGACCTCCGGAACTTTCAGAAAACGCTGCACCGATCAGCCCGATCTCGCCCATCAATGCCCAATTATGCGCGCTATAGCCGCCAGGTTCAGCGAGATAGCCAGCGCGCTGACCATCGCTATAACGATCCGCCACGAATCGCTCAGCCAGTGCCTTCAGCATTTCCTGATCTTCATTCAGATCAAAGTTCACCCGGCACCCTAACCTTTCACTCGATTTCTCATGGGCTTATGCTCCGCCTTTGTCATAACTCATTCTGTAACAAAGGATAGGAATTGCAGAACTCTGTCAAAATGCATAGGGTGGAGTGGCAGACTGATGGAAATGCCATCGCGGACTAGGGATCGTCCAGAATGTTTTCGGCTGAAGATATAGCGTCGGTCAGAATATCTTCACCTGCGGATGTGCGCCGGGCTGCGGAGTCCTTTCATCGCATTGTCATGGAATCGGCACATATGCGGGCTGCGCCGGCCCATAATATTGCAGACAAACGTACGCCGGTGGATGTGGACGGGGCCATTCTGGCAAAAGAAGTGTTCGGCTGGCCCGACGATGGTCATGCCTGGTGGAATACGCCGCGCCTTGCGCTCGAATCACCGATCACGACCGCTTGTCGTTATGAAAGCGAGGCGTTCTGGGTCAACGCAAAGGGTTTTAGTACACGCCAGCCTAACCCCTACCTCGACGGGATCGACATGAGCAATTTCGAGCAACGGGCCTTGACGCCTGCGGCAATAGTTGTGCCCGTACATTTGCCGTTCGGACAAATTGGTGCGGTCAGCTTCAACCCGCTGGATCGGACAAAAACCGACCTGAGCGCGGAGTTCGAGAAGTTTGGCGATATTTTCTCGCTTTATGCGCACATCTTCATTGGGTCGTATGTTCATGCGATGGGCGGTCAGCATAAATTGCCGGTGGGTTCGAAACTGTCCAAGCGCGAGGTCGAGTGTCTGCGCTGGGCGGCGATCGGCAAGACCGACCTTGAAATCAGCATGATCATGAACCGCAGCCGTGCCACCATCCGCTTTCATATTCACAATGCTTCCGCCAAGCTCGATGCTGTCAACCGCAGCCAGACCGTATTCAAGGCAGCCCAGCTAGGCTATATCGGGCTAAACCACTAAGAACCAGGACGCGAAAGGCCTAGCTCTTTGAAGAGTCACATTGGCGCTACAAATTCGGCTTAATAGCATGATGGAAGGATGTACTGAGTCACGGGTCTCACCGATTGTGAAGGGGCTGTTTACCGATGAGGTGCCACCACGCCTGATCGGTGGACGTGAGGGGGCGACTGGGCGGCTGGTATTTCCTTGCCCTGATAA
>JAGWQR010000292.1 GCA_028869975.1 Alphaproteobacteria bacterium
CCCCAATCTGCGCGAGGGCAAAATCCATAACCAGCCGCCGTTCGATGCTGCACCCTATGCCTATGGCCTGCCGTTTGCGATTGTTGACGGGCTGATCGCGCTCGCCAATGTCGATTATTTGGCCATCGGGCTCGAAGATTATGGCAAACCGGGGAATTTTCTTGCGCGACAAGTGGATCGCTGGGCGGGGCAGCTTGCCAGCTACAAGGAGCGTTATGGTTATGCGGAGCGTCCCCTGCCCGGATATGCGGAAACCGAAGCCTGGCTGCGCACGCACATTCCGGCCAGGGAAGTGCGTGGCATCATTCATGGCGATGTCGGCACCCCCAACATGATGTTCCGCAACGGCCCGCCCGCGCGCCTTGCCGCGATGATCGACTGGGAGCTTTCGACCATTGGCGATCCGATGCTTGATATTGGCTGGTTCACCGGTTCGATGCGCGATGAGGCCAGCCCTGAGCGGATCAGCGAAACCGCCTTGAACGACCCGCGCCTGTTCCCCACCGCGCAGGAACTCGCCCGCTATTATTGCGCGGGCACCGGGCGCGATATGGCCGATTTCGCGTATTTTCAGATTCTCGCCAAGTTCAAATCGGGCTGCATGATGGAATATAAGGTCGCTCAGGCGGAAGCCGGGCATCTGCCGCTTGAAACGGGGAAATTCTTTGCCCGCATCGTGGCGCAATGTTTTGTCGATGCGGCAGCACAAATAGAGAGGCTATCATGATTGATTTTTCCGTTGAACCCGACTTTCAGGCCAAACTCGACTGGATGAATGCGTTCGTGCGCGCGGAATGCGAGGTGATGGACCTGCTCTTTCCCGGGCAGGGGATCATGTATGACATGAGCCATGCAAAGGCCCGCGCGCACCTCGCGCCGTTGCGCGCGCAGGTGAAGCGCCAGGGGTTGTGGGCGTGCCATTTGGGGCCGCACCTTGGCGGGCCGGGCTATGGGCAGGTTAAACTCGCGCTGATGAACGAGGTGCTGGGCCGCTCAAGCTGGGCCCCAACCGTGTTCGGTACCGCCGCACCCGACACCGGCAATTCCGAAATCCTCGCGATGTTCGGCACCGAGGCGCAGAAGGCGCGCTATCTCAAGCCGCTGCTCGATGGCGAGATTTGCTCCTGCTTTTCGATGACCGAGCCGCAGGGGGGATCGGACCCCACCCACTTCACCTGTGCTGCCACGCGCGACGGCGATGATTGGCTCATCAATGGCGAGAAATGGTTCATCTCGAACGCCCGCTACGCCGCCTTCCATATCGTCATGGCCGTGACTGACCAAGACGCCCCGCCGCACCAGCGCATGTCGATGTTCCTCGTCGATAGCGGCACACCGGGCATCGAGATCCTCCGCAACAGCGGCGTGATCGGCGAAGAGGAAGGCGCTGGCAGCCATGCCTATATCCGCTACACCGATGTGCGCGTGCCCGCCGATGCGATGCTCGGCGCGCCCGGCGAAGGCTTCAAGGTCGCACAGGCGCGCCTCGGCGGTGGGCGCATCCATCATGCGATGCGCACGGTGGGGCGATGCCAGCGCGCGCTCGAGATGATGATGGAACGCGCCGTCTCGCGCCACACGCGCGGGCGGCGGCTCGGCGATCATCAATTTGTACAAGGGCTGATCGCCGATTCGGTGATCGAACTGGAGCAACTCCGCCTGCTCGTGC
Organism: Alphaproteobacteria bacterium; assembly: GCA_028869975.1. GTDB lineage: Bacteria > Pseudomonadota > Alphaproteobacteria > Sphingomonadales > Sphingomonadaceae > JAGWQR01. Next base: position 1,670 of record JAGWQR010000292.1, read on the forward strand.
TCAAGACTGCCTGGACGATCGACGCAGTGGAAGCGGGGCGCTTGCCCCATGGCGGCGCGCGCAACCTGATCGCGATGAGCAAGATTTCGATGGCCAAGGTAATGCACGATGTGATCGGCCGCGCACAGCAGATGCACGGCAGTCTCGGCCTCACGACCGAGACCTGGCTGGCGCAATTCTGGGCCGGGGTGCAGGCGCTTGCCTTCGCCGATGGCCCTACCGATGCGCACCGCTCGCAACTCGCACGAGTGTTGCTCAAGGATGTGAAACCGGCGGAAAGCCTGTTCCCGAGTGACCACACGCTGACCCGGCTGGCGGCGGCGCGCGCAAAATATCCGGATGCTTAAATCAAAACGGATTCACACGGGGATATTTTTTGTGATTCAGAATCATTTTGATATGTAATTTCTGCTCTGCCCGCGTAGTAAGATCAGCCCAGCCAACAGAAGCCCCACAGGCACCACCATCAATGTAAAGGCGGTGGCACCGTCAATGCGCCGGAAAAGCTCCGCAGTCAGACGCGAGTCGGTCGTGCCACCTAGCGCCGAGAACACGACGACCAGCCCCATCAGCGCAGTGTGGCGCGATTTGGGGTTGGCCGAGAGGATAACCGATACGATTGTCGGATAAATCGGTGCCATAAAGAAACCAATGCCGAGGAAAAGATAGGCTGCGAGCGGCGCATGAGCCCAGTCCATCACTGTATGGGACCTATCTGTGTGGCTTAATGGGCCGATCAGCAGGATCACTGCACCGACGATCACAAGGCAGGTCAGCAGCACAGGAAACCATCCTGATTTACGGATCACCGCACCGCCAATAATCCGGCCCGCTGCCAGTGCGCCCGCATATAGGCTACCCGCGACAACGCTCATCGCCTGCGGCAGGTGCAAAACTTCATTATTGAAGGTGGGCAGCCAGGTACCAATCCCCTGTTCGATAAATACATAAGTAAAGGTGCAATAGATAAAGACAAGCACAAGGGGCAGTTTGGCAAGTCGAACCATGTCGAAGAGTGCGGCATGACCGGAAACGTCACTCCGCAAGGGTGTTTCGTCTACTGGAGCGATCAAAAGCACCATAAATGCCAATGCGCAGAGGCCCGCAAGAATCCAGTAGGCATTGAGCCAGCTCTGACTGGAGTCATTGAGTGTGTTGCCGACGAAGCGGCTGAAGAGCAAGGTCACCCCCAACACACCGATCATGAATCCGCCCTCGATGATCGAGGTCAGGCTGGCATGGGCGGCCTTGTCCTCAGTCACCAGCCCGATCATGGCATAGACTCCCACCTTGACGAGGGCAAACGCCATGCCAATCAGCATATAATGCACGCAGATCGTTGCATAGCTGGGCAGAAGCGGCATCAGCGCACAAGCGGCACCCGCCAGTGCCAAACCGGCCAGCATGGCGCGCTTCAATCCTATGCGGGGAAGGTAGCTTGCGGTTGCGAAGGATATGATGGCAATGCTGATGTCCTTGCAGCCATCGAACCAGCCAGCTGCGCCCTTGCTCACATCCAGGCTCGCCATGCTGCGCAGGATCACCGTACCAACGGTGTTGAGCAACATCCCGAAGGTGAGGTAGGTGATGATGAGGGCAAAGATCAGCCGCATATTCTTCATGACAGGCCCCTTAAGTAAGAAAAAGGGGCAGGCGCAAGCACCTGCCCCAGGGAGGGGATAGTTCGTTTCCTCAGAATTTATACCCGACCGTGAATCTGAACGAACGGCCAAAAATAGGGCGGTTGTCAGGGAGGGCCACGCCGGGGCCGGCAAGGAACCGCGGATTGCCCTCTGTCAAGCCTTGAGAGTTTGTCAGGTTATCACCCACAACCATGAAGCTGAAACCCTGATATTCTGCCTGAAGTCCAGCACTCAGCGTGGCATAAGCGGGCAGAACCTGGGTATTGGCTAGGTCGCTGTAGCGCTTGCCAATCGCCTCATAGGTCGCAAAGACCATGGCATTCGTCTCATGCGTGCCGAATTTATAATTCGGGGTTACGCGCACATAATAGGATGGAATGCGCTCGGCCCATTTGCCGTCAAAGTTTGGATCCAAGGGATCAGACGTGCGGGCATGTTCCAGATCAGCATTGGCGTTGATCCCGAAACCGACGCTCGAAGTCCAGCTTCCATCAAATTCCAGCCCATAGGTTTTTGAACCAGCGAGCACCGGCGGCACCCCGACATCATTATAGACGGCGCCATTGACCTTGTCATAGAAACCCACCAAGGCCAGATCGAGGCCGCGCTGATGGTATTTCAAGCCACCTTCATAGGATTGGATACTCCAGTTCTGATCCAGCGGCGCAGAGGTTGCTGCTGGCGTGCCGAGCTGGCCAATCTGCGAGCGCAGATCATCAAACCCTGGAATATGATAACCACGCGAGGCCCGGATATAAATGTCGAATGAGTGGGTTGCGCGGTAGTTGAGACCCAGCGTCCAGGGCACCGAATGCCGATCATCATCCAGCGAGTTGGGTGTACCGTTGCCGAGTACGATGAGGTGCAGCTTCTCATCCTGATAGCGGATGGCAGCATCCAGACGCAGTTGCTCGGTGATATTGTAAGAATCAGCAAGGTAGATTGCATTCTCGTCGGCCGTGCCAAATTCCGAGATTGCAAAGGCGCCCAATGTGCCATTGTTCAGGTTGACGAGATCGCCTTCGCCACCAATCGAAACCCAGCGTGTGTTGCCAAGGCTCCAGGCATCATCCGAGCTGAAATGCGAGAAATAATAGCCCGCAGTAAGCTTGTGCCCGGAGAAATCATAATTGAGTGCCAGATCGTTGGTGATAGAACGCAAATCCTTCTCGACCACCCAACCGCCAAGCTGTTGCACATAGTCGGTGGAAGCGAGCGTGCGCCCAGTATCAACGGTCTGCACAGTCGTTTGTCCGGGTGTCCCGTTTCCGCTGGCCAGCGCCGTGGCGACCGTTATCGCCCCCGCACCAGCCGGCACCAGACCCGTGGTCTGCAACGTGCCATTCGTGTAGCTGAAATGATCAGCGACCGAGAATCCGCTGCCCAGATCCTTATTGAAGTTGCCCCCTGCAACCACGCCCTTCCAGCCGCGCCCGGATCCCAGATCAACCCGTTCGGTCGCACCGCTGCCCGCACTGCCTGGCACGATGATGGTCTGAAAACGAGTGTAGTTGTTCATGGCATTGTAAGTGCCGGGATTGATGCCCGGCACAGCGGTAGCAAAGGGGAGGAACCACTCGCCATGATCGTCGGTATAGCGGGCATAAACGTTCAGCTTGCCGTCACTGAATTTCTTGGTGATGCTGGCCGTGAATTGCCCACCCTTTTCCGTATCGAAATTTGCTGTGCGCACAGAATCGCCGGTGGCGACATACCCGCCCATCATATAATATAGGTCATCTGCCAGCTTGCCACTGATAAACCCGTCGATACGCCGCTGGCCATAATCGGTGGCGGTCAGTTTGATATCGCCCTCAGTATGTTCATGTCCCTCGCGCAGCAGGAAGTTGGTGGTCAAACCCGGTTCGCCGTCCGAAAATAGCGCTGCGGGGCCACCCTGCACATTTTCAACATTCGCGACGGTATCATCGAGGCGGAACAAGGCCGTCTGATCGAGAAAGGACAAGCCGGTCGCCCCATAGACCGGCGAACTGTTGATCGAAACCGTAACGAATGGTGCGTCACCGGTCGATGGAATGCCACGCACGAAGATGTTCGATGTTCCCACGCCACCTGAACTCTCTACCCACACGCCAGGCACCGATTTCAGAACATCGCCCGTGCTTTTGGGATTCTGGACATCGATTTGCTGTGCGGACAAGGTTGTGACCGAATAGCCGGCTTCGAGTTTGCGAATGCCACTTCCGGCCGGTCGCCCCGTCACGACGATGTCTGGCGTTTGATCCTGGCCTGCAGCGCTCGCGCCGCTGGACGCAGCAGTTTGTGCGGGTTGCGCGTTTTGCGCCATACCGACCCCGGGAAGCGCCAGTGCGGCGATGCCCGATAGTAAATATACAGATAGTTTCATGATACTCCCTCTCCTGAAAAAATTGGGGTTAAGGATTTATTCTGGAGGGAATACGCTTCTCCCACTCGCAGAATTTCGGAAACGGCGAGCTCGCCGATAGTTTGGACTGACAGATCAGTGTTTTGGAGCGCGCCGGGCGTGCCGATGCCGATGGCAGACATTCCGGCTGCCCGAATTGCGTCAATTCCGGCCTGAGCATCCTCGACACCAACGCAGTCATGCGGGGCAACGCCCAGTGCCGAGGCGCAGGCGAGGAAGATATCAGGTGCCGGCTTGGGGTGTTCAACCGCACCGGCATCGGCAATAAAATCAAACTCGTTGACGATTCCAAGCCGCTTCAACACCTGTGGCGCGTTGCGACTGGCCGAGGCGAGCGCAATTTTCAGCCCGGCGCGACGGCAGACGCTGAAGAGTGCGCGCACACCCGGGAAAAGTGCCTCGGGGCAAAGTTCGCTTAACGCCTCACCATAAAGCCGATTCTTGTCTGCAAGCGCTGTTGTGAATTCATCGGATGCCAGAGTGCACTGGTTATGCGCGAGGATGATCCGTAGCGACCCCGCCCGATCAACACCACGCAACCGTTCGTTGAGTGCGCGATCAAATGCGAGACCATGTTGCCCGGCCCATGCCGACCAAGCCTGATAGTGCAATTCAGCCGTGTCGGTCAACACGCCATCCAGATCGAAAATGATCGCCTTGACATTAGGGCAAGCCAGCGTAGCCCCGGCCATTGTCACCCGCACCGCGCGACCATGGTCATAAAGTGTGAAAGGCTCACCTGCGCACAATTGGTAATGCGCACCTTGTTGATCGACCAAAACCTCAAGTATCGCGCCATGCCAGCGCAACCGGAACGAATAATCCCCGATTTTGTCTGTATGCAGCGGCGCAAAATGCAGCGCGCCCTCCGCAATCGTCAGACCGGCCCAGCCCATTGCGATTGTAAGCCAGCTTCCGGCGAGCGCCGCCATGTGCAAACCATGTCCAGTATTGCCGTGCAGATTTTTGAGATCGACAAAGGCACATTCGTTGAGGAAATGCTCAGCTTCTTTCCAGTTGCCTGTACGTGCCGTGCCTATTGCAAACGCCGGGGCGGATAGCGTTGAATCATGGGTCGTACGTGCGCCATAATAAGCCAGATTACGCGCCTGCAATGTCAGCGGCAGTTCAACCAGCCCCATCGCCATCGCCTGCACGACATCGCCTTGCTTGCAGATTTGGTGCCGGAACAGCATCATCGGGTGAAAATGGAGCAGCAGCGGGCTTTTCTCTGTCGCGCCATTCCTGAGCGGAAATTCTGGCTTGCCAAGGAACGCATCATCTTGAGGCGAAACGCCTGTTACCGGGTCAACCGATAGCCACATTTGCGCAGCGGCCGCACGCCAGCGCGCAATTTCTGTCTCATCCAGGCCAAGCGACGCCGCGCGTTGCGCATAGGCTGCGGGAGCAGTGTTACGCAGCCAGTCTGCCGTTTCCGCGGCATAATTGAGATGGTGGCGCGCGACCGCGTTGGTATAATAATCATTATCGACCAGCGCCGAATATTCATCCGGCCCGGTCACCTCATAGATACAGAAGGCGTTACCGCGCCGTGCATCATGCCGTCCGATTTCGATCCATATCCGTGCTGTTTCGAAGAGCATTTCGGCGGCGTCTGCGCGCAGCTCATCATCACCGGTTACGTCGGAATAAAAAGAGACCGCCCACGCGATTGCGCCATTGATATGATATTGAGCCGCGCCGGTAGGATAGTGCGCAGAGCATTCGCCACCTGCAATCGTCCGCCAGGGGTAGAGCGCACCATGCTTATGCCCCAGAGCGCGAGCATTCGCACGCGCCGCATCAAGTTTGCCAATGCGAAATTCAAGCTGCGTGCGCGCCAGTGCGGGTGCCGTAAAGCTGAGCACGGGGACGCCGAATGCCTCGGCATCCCAGAAGCAATGCCCCTCATAACCCTCTCCGGTCAAGCCCTTTGCGGCAAGACCAAATTCGGGCGTCTGGCTGGCGGACTGGAAGAGCTGGAACAAACTATAGTTGAGCGCAGCATTAAGTTTCTCGCTACCCGCGACATGGACTGACGCGCCCGACCAGAAATCGGCCAATATATTTTGCTGCGCGCGCGCCAGATCATTGTAGCTGGTACCGCTTACGGTTTTGGGGGCCGCTGTAGCCGCTGATGTAATCGTGACAATCCGGTCAAATGCAAGCGATTCCTGTCGGTCGATCTGTCCTCCGATGTGCGCAGTCCTGTCACGGCTCCACCCGCCGATCGTGGGTGTCACCTGCTGCTGATAGACAAGATCAATCCCGCCAGCGCTGAAAAGCGTCGAATGACCAGCGTCAAGTGCTGTGATCTGCCAGTCCGCCAAATAGCGTCCGGCGATGCGCGGATCGTCACCATCCGCATCGTTATGAGCACAGGTTGCAGCGAAGCACGGCTCAACTTCTAACAAACCGCTGAAATTAACGGCACTGATGCGCAACCGTTGGGCGATCTGCGGTGCGCCAGTTAGCGGCACCAGCCGATGCGCGACGATCTCGATCTCGCGCCCCTTACTCAGACGCCAGCACGTCGTGCGGGCAAGCTGCCCGCTCGCCAGATCAAGCGCTGCATCCGCGTTCAGCAGCGTGGCTTGCGCAAAGTCAATGCGCTCCCTATCAACATAAATGTTCACCGCAACCGGACTGGGGCAGAGAATGCGCGTATCGGTGAAGAGCGCATAGCCGGTGAACGCCTCATGGTAAGCAATCGGCCGCCGTACATACGCATGGGGCAGGAGAAGATTGGGTGCACCTGCCAGCTCATCGGGGACGCCGATCAGCCCCAGATTACCGTTGGCGAGCGCCGCCGATGCGGCATAGGCGTCGTCAATGACACCGGTATTATTTCCGAGTGAAATAACAGGAACTGCCCGTTGCACGGTCACGCTTCAGACCACCTCTCTATTGCCCCATCCTTGCCAGCGGAGCTCGGAGAACAGAGCTAACAAAAAATGATAACGATGTCAAGTTATCGATATCATTTTTTGTTTCCCATTACCTAGAAGCATAAAAAACCCTATATTTTCTAGGTTTCGCGGGCCTTGAATAGGACCGGCATCGCCTGAGATTTAACGGCACGGCCATGGGTGAGATCGAGAATTTTACGGGCCAGTAACATCCCGCCCTCGTCCCAATTTTGACGCACCGAGGTGAGTGCGGGCTGACAATGCACCGCGCTCGGCGCATCATCAAAGCCGACAATGGCAACCTCATCGGGCACTGCAACCTGTGCCTCTTGGAGCGCCCGGATCGCGCCGATCGCAATGGCGTCGCTGGCCGCAAACACGCCGTCGAAATTGCGCGGCGCGGTCTCAAGCAGGGCTTTCATTGCGCCATGCCCGCCATCTTCAGTAAACGGACAATGTAGTGTGGCCATAAGCCTCGCGCCGTTTTCGGCGAGTCGTGTCTTGAAACCAGCGAGCCGGTCAGCAATTTCAAGGTGTCGCGTTTCACCCAGAAACACCATTGCCCGGCGGCCGAGAAACAGCAAGTGATCAGCCGCCAGTCGCCCGCCATGAACATTGTTCGAGCCGACTGTGATATGATCCTCATTGCCATCCACCGAACCCCAGATAACGTAAGGCAGGCCCGATTTCTGCACCTTGTCCACCGCATCTTCATACAGGCCCTGTCCGAGCAGGATCACGCCATCAACCGCCGGCGGCGCGCGCTCAAATACAGCCATTGTAGTGAGCACCATATTATAGGCGGCACCACTCAGTTCCTGCAAAATTCCGCCGAGCAGCGACAACGGATATGGTTCGCTCATGGAACGGTCGTGCGAGGGGGTCATTTCTATCACTACAGCAATTGTCCGCGTACGTTGCTGACGCAGGTTGCGGGCTGCAACATTGAGCCGGAATCCGCGCGCCTCGGCCACGGCACGCACCCGTTCACGGGTTGCCTCGCGCACACCAGGATGATCCGCGAGTGCACGCGACACGGTAATCTTGGAGACCCCAACCTCTCGGGCGAGATCATCCATCGTAACACGTGCAGCAGATTGGACGGGACTATGATTGCGGCTCATGGCGTTTCCTTAGCCGATAATAACTCTATTGTTAATTCGCCGCGTGATGCAAGACACATATATAGCGTCTGTCCTGCTCACGTACTTATCAGCCGCGTATTGACCGGAATGATCGGAAAATAAGCTAATTTCTTGATAGGTTTCACCGGAATGGTTAGTTGTGTTCGCTACCCTTGCCAAATTTCGGCGTCCGCTTCTCCTTGAGTGCCGCCACCCCCTCGCGGTGATCGGCAGTGCGCACCGACTGGCGCTCAAGCTCAAGCCCGGCGTCGAGCTGCGCCGCCACCAGTCGCTTGAGTTCGGCATTGGCGAGGCGTTTGGTGGCGCGGATCGCGAATTGCGCGCCCGCCAAAAGCCGCGCGACGCTGGCGATGACTGCTTCATCCAATGCATCGGTTGACAAGGCATGGTTGATCAGCCCGATGGCGGCGGCGCGCTCGGCGCTCAGCAATTCACCGGTCAGCAGATACTCCTTGGCGCGCGCGGCGCCGATCAGTGCGGGCCAGATGATCGCGCCGCCATCGCCCGCGACCAGCCCGAGCGCCACGTGCGGATCGCCGATTTTGGCTTGGCTCTGGGCGAAGATGATGTCGCAGAACAGCGCAATCGTCGCCCCCAACCCCACGGCATGGCCGTTCATGCGGCAAATCACCGGCTTGTCGATGTCCATAAGCGTGGTGATGATTCGCCGCGCCTGATCCACCTCATGGTCGAAAAGTTCCGGATTGGCGGCGTTGCGCGCGATATGGTCGAGATCGCCGCCCGCCGAAAAGGCGCGGCCCGCGCCGGTGAGCAGCAGCACATCCGAGCCTGCATCACTGCGCGCAAAGATGAGCGCCTCGGGCAGTTCATCATGCATCTGCAAGTTGAACGCGTTGAGCGCGTCTGGCCGGTTGAGCGTCAGCGTCAAGAGTCGGCCCTGCCGCGTCAGCAGCAAAGTTTCAAAGTGAGGCAGCGCATCCATGCACAGCCTTCTACCACGCACGGGCGATATGAAAAGCGCGCGGGGGCGATAAGGCTTGTTGCGCACGGCGCGGCGCGCTCTATTCGGGCGCGAGAGGAGCGGTGATGGCCGATTTTGACGAGACATTTGACTGGGTGGTGATCGGTTCAGGCGCGGGGTCGTTCGCGTCGGCGCTGGTCATGCGCAAGGCGGGCAAATCAGCGGTTATCCTTGAGAAAACCGGGCTGGTCGGCGGCACGACGGCCAAATCGGGCGGGGTGATCTGGGTGCCGAACAACCGCTTCATCCGCGCCGCCGAACCCGATGAAACGCCGGAGAAGGCGCTGACCTACTTGCAAGCGGTGTGCGGCGATCTGCCCGGCTCCACCCCCGCCAAACGCGCGGCCTATGTGTCCGAGGCCCCCATGATGATCGATTTCCTCATCGATCACGGGGTGGCGCTTGAGCGCGGTTCCAAATTCTGGCCCGATTATTATGACGATGCCCCTGGCGGGTGCAACACCAGCCGCATTGTCACCGCCAAGCCATTCAACCTGAAGGAACTGGGCGCGTGGCGCAAAAATCTGCGTCCCGGTTTCCTCGATGGCTTCAACGCGCGGCTCGATGACGGGATGCGGGTGGGCCTCAAGCACAAAAGCTGGCGCTTGAAGCTGCTCTACCTCAAACTGGTGGCGCAGACCGCGCTTGGGCGCGCGCTCGGCAAATATCACACGACAGCGGGTGCCGCGTTGCAAGGGCGGATGCTGCAAGCGGCGCTCAAAGCCGGCGTGGAAGTGCGCACTGACAGCGCGGTCTCCGAACTGATCGTCGAGCAGAACCGCGTGGTTGGCGTTGCCACGCCGCACGGCACCATCGCCGCGCGCATCGGCGTGCTCGTCAATGCCGGTGGCTTTGCGCAGAACCAGGCGATGCGCGACCAGCATATGCCCGGCACGCGCGCCGAATGGTCGAACACGCCCGAGGGCGATACCGGCGATCTCCACACCGAAATGGCGCGGATCGGCGCTCAAATGGCGCAGATGGACCAGATGGTCGGCTATCAGCTCACGCAAATGCCGGGCTGGGACAAAGGCTATGTCCGCCCACCCGCGCAATCGATCACCGGCAAACCGCACTGCATCCTCGTCGATCAATCGGGCGTGCGCTACATGAACGAGGCTGGGTCATATGAGCTTTACTGCCAGAATATGCTCGAACGGAACAAGAGCGTGCCCGCTGTGCCGAGCTGGGCGGTGTTCGATGCGCACTATGCCGGGGATTATCCGGTCGGTGGCGTGAGGATCGAGAAATATTACCAGATGTGGCGCGATACGGGGTATCTGAAACAGGCGGACACGGTGGACGGGCTGGCCGCACAGATCGGCTGCGCGCCGGAAAGCTTGCGCGCCACGATCGACCGCTGGAACAGCTTTGTCGATGCGGGCGTGGACGCAGATTTCAACCGTGGCGCGCGTCGTTACGATCAATGGCTGGGGGATCCGTTCCACGGACCGAACCCGGCCTTGGGGCGGATCGACAGGGCGCCCTTCTATGCCGTTGATGTCGTGCCCGGCGACGTGTCAACCTATGGCGGCGCGGTGACGGACGCGGATGCGCGGGTGCTGCGCGCAGATGGTTCGGTGATCGAGGGGCTGTATGCCTGTGGGGTCTCTTCCGCCTCGGTGTTCGGCGGGGTCTATCCCGGCGCGGGTGCGAGCATCGGCCCGTCTCTCACCTTTGGTTATATCGCAGCAAAACATGCAGCCGGCGTGGGGAACAGCGCCTAGCCCTTCCCCTCCACTTCCGCAAAGGCCTGCAGCATTGCTGCGCGCGCGGTGCTCGCGGTCGGCAGCCCGCAATAGGGGATGGCGGTGGTGAGGATCTCTTCAATCTCCGCCTTGGTCAGGCCGTTGGCGAGCGCCATTTTGGTGTGATAGCCGATCTCGCTCACCTGCCGCTGCGCAATCACCATACCGAGCACCGCGCAACTGCGCATCTTGCGCGGCAGGCCGTCACTCGCCCAGATGCTGCCGAACGCCATGTCCATCGCCCAGCGCGCGGTGGAGATGCCGAACGTGTCCGACTCGAGGTGTGCCTTCAGCCCACTCGCTGCCTGTTCGCCATAGATTTGCCCGAATATCTCGATGCCTTTTTCGCGTGGCGTGCTCATCATCCTCTCCTTATCGTGACAGCGTTGTCGCCCACCTTGACCAGCGCGCAGGGAAGCGCAAGGCTGAACGCATGAGTGAGGCAAAATCCATGTTCAAAAACGCCCGTGCGCTGATTATCGGTGGCGGAAAGAATATCGGGCGGGCCATCGCGCTCGAATGGGCGCGGCGCGGCGCTGATGTAGCGGTCGCTGATCTCGATGGTGATGCGGCGCGAGAGACAGCCGAGATGGTTGCGGCGGAGGGGAGCAAGTCGGTTGGGCTAACCTGCGATGTCACCAGCGAGGCGTCCGTGCGCGCGGCGGCGGATGCGGCGGAGGCGGCGCTCGGGCCAATCGACATCCTGATGAACAATGCCGGCATCCTCTCGGGCGGCAACCCCGAGGATATTCCGCTGTCCGCGTGGGCCGCGATGATGGACGTCAATTTCTTCGGTATGGTGCGCGCGAATGCCATTTTCCTGCCCAAGATGCTGGCGCGCGGCAGCGGGCATATCGTCAACACCGCGAGCTTTGCCGGCATGTATCCGTTCGCGACCAGCCGCGTGCATTATGCCGCGTCGAAAGCGGCGGTGCTGTCCATGTCCGAGAATCTGGCGGTCTACTGCATCCCCCAGGGCGTGCGCGTGTCGTGCCTCGCCCCCGGCCCGGTGATGACCACCTCGGTGCAGGGCATGAAGCATTATTCGGAAAACTACACGATGCGGGCACCTGGCAGTCATCTGACGCTCATTTCGCAGGCCGACTGTGCGCGGATACTCTCGGATGGCATGGCGGCGGGCCGGATCATCATACCGACGCATGAGGAAGTATGGGACACGCTCGCCGCGCGCGGTCCCGATTATGATGCCTATATCCATGCCAAAATCGCAGCGTTTGAGCGCGGCGACAGCGGCCGCCCGCATGTTCCGGAAGAATTTTTGAAGGAGCAGGTGAGCTAGGCCGCGCCCAATATCGCCACGGCGCAGTTGCGCGTCTGCCACCGCCCCGGCATAGTCGGCGCGCATTTCAAGCGGAGAGAGTTTCCCATGGCAGAGCAGAGCAACGCGCCCAAGCCCGACGCACAAGCACTTCTCGATATTTTCCGGCGGATGGTCCGCATCGAGCGCAACGACGACGCGATCCGCACCGCCATGCGTCGGGGCAGGATCACCGCGCCTTATTATTCGGGGCGCGGACAGGAGGTGATCCCCGCCACCATCTCGCACTTCCTCAACGATGACGACCAGATTTGCACCATTTATCGCGGCATTCATGATATGGTGGCGAAGGGCATTCCGCTGCGCCCGCTCTGGGCCGAGATCAGCGGCAAGGTCGATGGCACCTGCAAGGGCAAGGGCGGGCCGATGCACCTGACCCATCCCGAAACCGGCGTGATGGTGACGACCGGGATTGTCGGCTCCTCAATGCCGATTGCCAATGGGCTGGGCTGGGCGGCAAAGCTCGATGGCTCGAAGCGCGTCGTGGTCGCGTATTTTGGCGATGGCGCATCGAACATCGGCGCGTTCCATGAAGCGCTCAATCTGGCGTCGCTGTGGAAACTCCCGGTGCTGTTCGTGTGCCAGAATAATGGCTTTGGAGAGCACACCCGCTATGAGATAGCCACCTCGGTCGACAAGATTTCCACGCGCGCGGTGAGCTATAACATGCCGGGCTTCACAGTGAACGGGAATGATCCCGATGACATGTATGCGCATGTTCACGCCGCAGTTGCGCGCGCGCGTGCGGGCGAGGGGCCGACCTTGCTCGAATGCAAGACCTTCCGTTTCCTCGGCCATCTCATCGGGGATGATGATTTCTATATGGACAAGGCCGAGAAAGAAGCGGCGATGGCGAAAGACCCGCTTCCCCGTTTGCGTGCGCGCCTGATCGCGGAAGGACATGCCAGCGAAGCTGACCTAGACAAACTCATAGCCGACATCGAAGCCGAGATTGCTGATGCACAGGAATATGGCGCCAACAGCCCCACCCCGTCGCGCGACGAACTGCGCCGCGATGTCTTTGCCGAGGAGATGCCCGCATGAGCGTGATGCTGCAAATGAATGGCATTCAGGCAATCAACGCTGCGATGGTCGAGGCGATGGAAGCCGATCCGAAAGTGCTTGTGCTCGGTGAGGACATTGCCGATCCGCAAGGCGGTGGCGTCACCGGCACGATGAAGGGCCTGTCCACGCGCTTTGGCGAGCACCGCGTGCGCACCACGCCGATTTCGGAGCAGGCGATCATCGGTGCGGCCATCGGCGCGGCACTGGGCGGTTACAAGCCCGTCGCCGAGATCATGCTGATGAACTTCACGACCGTCGCGATGGACATGATCTTCAACCATGCCGCGAAACTGCGCTTCATGTCGGGCGGGCAGAGCCAAGTCCCGATCACGATCCGCACGCTCACAGGGGCCGGCTGGCAGACGGCGGGCCAGCATTGCGATCACCTGGAAGGCTGGTTCGCCCATGCGGCGGGGATCAAGGTGATTGCGGCCTCCTCGCCCGCCGACATGAAGGGCCTGATGCTGAGCTGCATTCAGGACCCCGACCCCTGCCTGTTCATCGAGACCGGGATGACGCTCTTCTCGCCAGGGGAAGTGCCCGCCGATCAGGGCCCGATCCCGCTCGGCAAGGCGAAGGTTGCGGTGTCGGGGTCGGACATCACCATCGTCACCTGGGCGGCGCAGACGATCCGCTGCATGATGGCGTTACAGGCGCTGGGCGAAGCCGGGATTTCTGCCGAGATTGTTGACCTGCGTACGATTTCGCCGTGGGACAAGGAGACTGTGCTGGCGTCTGCTGCCAAAACCGGGCGGGTGATGATCGCGCATGAGGCGGTGCGTGACTTCGGTCCCGGTGCCGAGATTGCCGCGACCATCCATGAGGAATTATTCGGCCAGCTCAAGAAGCCGGTCAAGCGGCTCGGCGCGCCCAAATGTGCAGTGCCGTTCGCCAAGGTGCTTGAGGATGCCTATCTCGTCCAGCCCGATGATATTGTTGCGGCGGCAAAGGCGCTGATGGGCTAGGACGTGGATTTTCGCTGGACGCAAGAGGAAGCGGCGTTCCGCGCGCGGATCAGCGATTTTCTGGCGGAATCGCTGCCCGCCGACTGGGAACGGTTCGCGCAGCACGGCCCCGCCTCACCCGCGCTCACCAAATATGCGGAAGAGTTCTGCGGCAGGCTGGCGGAGCAGGACCTGCTCACCCCGCACTGGCCGGTGGAGCTTGGCGGGCTGGGGCTCGACCCCTGGCACCAGACCATCCTCGCCGAGGAGATGTGGATCGCGGGCGAGCCACGCGGCGGGCAGTATATGAACATCAACTGGATTGGTCCGACGCTGATCCGCTATGGCACCGAGGCGCAGAAATCGCGCTACCTGCCGCCGATTGCTGAAGGGCGGGCGCTGTGGTGTCAGGGCTTTTCCGAGCCAGGATCGGGATCGGACCTCGCTTCATTGCGCACCCGCGCGGTGTTGGAGGGCGACACCTATCGCGTGTCGGGGCAGAAAATATGGACGAGTTATGCTGGCCTCGCCGACACCTGCTTTCTGCTGTGCCGCACCTCGGAGGACCGCAAGCGCGGTATCTCGATCCTGCTCGTGCCGATGGACTCAGCCGGCATTACCGTGCGACAAATTCCGTCGCTGATCGGCCAAGGGGACATCCATGAGGTGTTTTTCGATGATGTTGCGGTGCCAGTGTCCGCGCGGCTCGGTGATGAGGGGCAGGCGTGGGAGATTATCGGCTTTTCGCTGACCAACGAGCGGCTCGGCATTCCGCGCTATGCTCTGGCGCGCGCGGCGCTTGACAGGGCAGTGGCAGTGCTTCAGGCTCAAGGTGAATGGGCCGGTGAGGCGGTGAAGATCGAGGCGGGGCACGCGGCGGCCCTGTGCGAGGCGGCGCGGGTGGCGAGTTACGCGATCGTGAGTGCGCGCGCACGAGGCGAGACGGTCGGCGCGCAAGCGTCATCGGCGCGCTACGCCACCGTGATGGCCGAGCGGCGTGTGTGCGAGTTCATCACTGAGTATTTGCCAGAAGCGTTGGCGGACGCGCACTCTTACCTCAAAATGCATCATCAGCGTGGGATTGTGGCGGGGATTGCGGCGGGCGCGGCGGAAATCCAGCTCAATATCATCGCCAGCGACGTGCTCCATTTGCCGAGAGAGCCGCGCTGATGGACCTGTCCCTTTCCGCCGATCAGACCGCGATTCTTGACGCACTCGATGCGCTGGCGCGGCCCTATGCAAGCGCACCGTTGCATGACGCGGGCTTTGCGCTGACCAGCGCGGCGCTTGACCGCGCATTGCAGGAAGGTGGCTTTCTCGATGTCGGGCTCGATGAGGATTTGGGGATCGGTACGGCCGCGCTGATTGTCGAGCGGCTTACGCGACTCCCGCAAGCAACGCCGCTCACATCTGCGATCATCGCGCCGCTGCTCGGGGTGGAGACAACTGCGCCGATTTGCCTGATAGAGACGGATAAGGTGCACCGGCCAGTCCGTTTCCTGGCCGAATGCGCACGCGTTGTCGTCGTCGGGGACACCGTGACCAGTTTTATCGCCACCGCCACCCAAATCCGCGCCGAGCCCGAAGCGCTGTTCGCCTACCCGGTTGGCACGCTGCTCGCGCGCGCCGATACGCGCGAGCAACACGACATTGCCCCCGAAACCCTGCGCACCCATTGGCGGATTGCGCTCGCTACCGAAGCGGCCGGGCTGCTCGCCGCCGCTCTGGAAAGTGTGTGCGCCCATACGTCCGAGCGCCAGCAATTCGGCCGTCCCTTGGCAAGCTTCCAATCCATGCGCCACCGCCTTGCCGAGTGCCAAGTGCGCACCAATACGCTCTACTGGCTGGCCATGAAGGCGGCACACACGCTCGACCCTGCCGACGCCGCGCTCGCCGCGCTCCATGCGCAGGAGTCGACGCGCGTCTGTGTGTATGATTTTCACCAGTTCATGGGCGCGATGGGGATGAGCCTTGAGCATCCTCTTCATTTATGGACTTACCGGCTCAAATATCTGTTCGGAGAACTCGGCGGGCGCGGGGCGAATGCGCTTGCGGTAGCGCTATCGCTGTGGGGATGATTATACGCTTCGCTCTGGCGGTTCGCCTGGCATGATGTTAGTGCGCCGACAGGGATTTTACAAGGAGACTGTTGATGCGTCATCTGATTTTAGCTGCGGCTGCGCTGGCTCTGGCTCTGGCTGTGAGCATAACCCCCGTACTTGCGGCAGACAACGCCCCGGCCCCGGCCATGGCACCCGCTGCTGCCAAGCCTTATTACACCACCACTGATACCGACATCGGCACGCTGATCGATACACCCGCGACGCGCGTGATCGTGGACAAATATCTGCCTGGCCTCTCCACCAATGACCAGATTGCGATGGCGCGCCCGATGACGCTGCGCGCGGTGCAGCAGTTCGCGCCGGACAAGATCACCACCGACAATCTCGACAAGATTGATGCTGACCTCGCCAAGGTGCCAGCACCAAAACCATAGACTTCAGCTCCGGTCAAATCTTGCAGGCTTGGTGAGCAGATAGGGCAGATCGGGCGAGGCGATTTTCGATTCGCGCCCGTTGGTGTGGATGAGTGTGACGCGCCCGACGCCGGGTGACGCCACCACGCCGATCACAGTTTCCACCCAGTCATGTAATGCAGCGCGCGCTTCGGCGAGGGCGGCCGCGTCGATGCTCGCCAGCCCCGCGCTCTCCAATTCCGCCTCAAGCTGGATGATCCGTTCGGTCGCGGTGTGGAGGTCAAGAGCGGCAGGATTGGTCATTGTACCGGGTCAAACGCGAGATGCAGCGCCTTCAGCGCACGCAGGATATATGTCGGCTCATAGGCGAAATGCGGTGCTTCCGCCGGGCCATGATGCTCGGGCGACAGGCGAATGTTATGGAGCCGCGCGAGCAGCCGCTCGATACTCACCGCCACTTCGCGCCGTGCGAGCGGTGCACCGATGCAGGTATGCGCCCCGCGTCCGAACGCTACATGCTCCTTGAGCTTGGGCCGGTTCATGTCGAAATCGGAGGGGTTTTCAAAGCGCTTCGGATCACGATTTGCCGCCATGTGCGAGAAGAGCAGCACGGTGCCCGCCTTGATCTCGACGCCACCGATGCTGGTGGTTTTCTGGCAGATGCGCCCGCCGCTCTTGACCGAGCCATCAAAGCGCAGCACCTCCTCGATAAAATCGGGGATGCGCTTGGCGTCTTCGCGTAGCGCCTGCTGAATGTCGGGGCATGTCGCGATGACCCGGAAACAGTTGGCAAGCAGTCGGTTGGTCGTGTCCTGCCCCGCGCCGAACAGGAAAGCGCCAAGGCCGGTCACATCAATGATCGTCGGTTTGGAACCATCGGGGAAGCGTGCCAGTGCCAGTTCCGTCAATATATCCTCGCGCCCCGGCCCGCCAGCAAAGAGGCCCCCGATGGGCCTGACCAGCGGATGATGCAGCGTGCGCCGCGCGGCGATATATTTCAAAATCTGTTTGCCGATTTGGGCGAACGGCCCTTTGGCGGGATCTTCATCGCCCTCCTTGCCCATTTCGGCGGGGATTACCCCCTCAAGCCAGCGGCGGAACTGCATCCGGCCCCTGTCCGGCACGCCGAGCAGGTCAGCGATCACCAGCGTGGCATAAGGCCCTCCATACTGCTTGACGAGATCAACCTTTCCATCCGCCACAAACTCATCGATGAGCGCGTCGGCAGTGCCCTGGAGTTTCGGCTCTAGCGCCTTCAGCCGACTGGGCGTGAACAGCCGCGCGACAATCGAGCGCAGATGTGCGTGGCGCTCGCCCATCTCGCACACTATCTGGTCGGCATAGGGGATGTTCTTGCGGTTGGCCTCAAGCTGTTCGGTAATATCATCACCTTCGGGCGTGAAAGGCAGCGGCGGGATCGGACCATTGACCGCGTTGATCACCGAGAAATGCTCGGTATCGAGGCTGACCTGGATCAACTCGTCATAGCCAAGGATCGCGACAACATTGCGGTGCGGCAGCGGCACGACATTGCCTTGGCAACGCAGATAATCGAAATAGGCGTGGGGGTCATCGATCAGTGCGGTGTCGGTGTAGAAATCGGCATTGGCATAATCCGGATGCTCCATCCCTGCCTCCCTCAAAAATCATAATCATGTATTTTGCCATCGAAGTTGCCACCCAGAGTCTGGGTCGCTGCGGCAAGTTTGGCTTGCGTCACGCCCGCCAGATGCCCATCGATGATCCGGTTGTAATTGCTTATCATGCCCTCGATGTTCTTGCTCAGCCGCATGAAATCAAAGCCGTGCGCGTGCAGCCCCTTTTGCTGGATCGGGATGTTGGAATAATCCTGGCGCGGGATCGGCGGAAACTGGTCGCTGTCATAGGGCAGGACGGTCGGCTCCATCACTGGCGCAGGTTCGGTACCCGGCACGAAATGGGTGAGCGACCAGATTTCAAACAGGCAGGTTTCAGGCCCGGTCGGCCGGATGCGATACGCCGAGGTGCTGGTGAAGAAGGGCAGCAGAAAATAATGCGGGAAGAGGAACTCAACCGCCTGAATCGGATCGGATACCGCAAGCGCGTTCAAATCTGGTACATTCTCGCCCTGCGCTGATAGCGTCGCATGGATCGCGTGCTGGACCGCACCGAACCAGTGCATCACCATCTGCATCGGATCGTCGGGCAGGATGTCAGCCGGGATAGTCCGCGCTATCGCAACCTCCTTGGCGTGGATCATCCCCGCCATACCATCACTCAGCAGTTCAAGGTTGAGCAACTGCGCATCAATATTCTGCTGCTTGGTCCAGTTGGGATTGACCTGATCGCCGATGCCGCCTGTATCATGCCCATACATCGAGTTATACAGCCCCGGCACCGCGCGCTGGAGCTGCGGGTGGGTGCGCATGACATGATAGCCTTCCATAAAGGCTTCCATCGCCGTCTTCCAGTTGGCTGGAAGCTCTGTCGCATACCACCACTCGGCGCGCTGATCGCCCTGCAGGCGCGTCTCGAGCTTGCCGAGAATCGGCCCCCATGTTTCAACCAGAGTGGGGGCATTATCATCGAAATTGATGAACACACAGCCAATCGCTTCCTCATGGCGGCAGGGGCGCAGCGCCAGATCACCCGCATCAAGCTGCCGCTCATCGAACAGGTGGCGACCATAGACGAACGTGTTCTCACCCTCCGCGTTCCAGCGCCAGCCATGAAAGGGGCAGATAAACCCTTGAGCCTTGCAATTGCCATGTGCACCACCATCGCCCTTGCCCGCCAAGGGCAGCCCGCGATGGCGGCAGGCATTATGGAAGGCGCGCACGCCATTTTTGCCGCGCACGATAATCACCGACCGGCCGAGATTGCTATATTCCACCCAGTCACCTACATTCTGGATTTGTTCCAGGCGACACGCCATCTGCCAGACATGCGGCCACAGCTTCTCGCATTCCGCCTTATAGAACGCCTCGTCATAATAGCGCGGCGTCGGGATGCGCTCGGGGTCGGTGACTTTCAAACGGATAGCGGGGTCAGCATCGGCCATATATCTCTCCTTGGGGCGCATTTAAGCGGGGGAGCGGGGGGCACGCAACCGCGCGCGCTTATGGATCGAGAAAGCGCCGGAGCGATACGCTAGGTCAGGTCGCGTAGTACCGCCTCGGTATCCGCGCCAAGCGAGGGCGTTGCGGCGCCAATCGCCCCCGGTGTCTTGGAAAACCAGGTAGGGATGCCTGGATAGCGCACATTGCCATAGTCCGCGACAACATCCACAAAGAATCCCGTCGCGTTGAGGTGCGGATCATCGAGTAAGTCCTGCGGCGTGTTGAGCCGCGCGGCGGGAATGTGAAGTTCGCCCAGCAGATCAAGCCATGCCTGCGTGGTGCGCGTCGCGAACAATTCCCCGAGCAATCCATAAACCCTGTCCACCTGTTGCGCGCGCTGCGCCAGTGTCGCGAGGTCCGGCCCGGCCCAGGCGGGATTGAGCGCATCGACAAACGCTGCCCAATGCTTGTCGTTATAGATCAGCGCCGCGACATAGCCGTCCTTGGTCTTATACGGCTTGCGGTTGGGCGAGACCGGGCGCGGGTAAATCGCAGGCCCGAGCGGCGGCGTGAACAGCGCGGTATTGGCATGTTCGACAAGCATGAACGAGGCCATCGTCTCAAACATCGGCACCTCCACTTCCTGCCCCTCACCGGTGCGCGCATGGTGAAACAACGCCATCATCGTCGCATAAACGGCGGTCAGTCCCGCCACCTTGTCCGCGACAATCGTGCCGACAAATTGTGGTTCGCCGTTCAGCATTTGCTGCACGGCAGGCAGTCCGCATTCGGCCTGGATCGTGTCGTCATAGGCGGGCTTGTCGGCGTCCGGCCCGCGCCGCCCATAGCCATAGCAGTTGACGTATACGATGTCGGGCTTGATCGCGCTGACGGCGGCATAGTCAAAGCCGAGCTTGACAATCGCCTGCGCGCGCATCGAATGGATGAACACATCGGCGGTTTCAATAAGTTTGGTGAGCGCGGCCTTGCCGTCTGCGCTGCGCAGATCGAGCACCACGCTGCGCTTACCGCGATTGCAGTTGACGAATACACCACCCAAATCGGGCGTTGGTCCTTTTGAGATATAGCGTGTGTCGTCGCCCGCTGGCGGCTCAATCTTGATCACGTCGGCGCCCATATCGGCCATGATCTGCGTGGCATAAGGCCCGAATACCATCGCGGTCAGATCGACGATACGGACTCCCGCAAGCGGGCCTTTGCGTGTTTCATTGCTCATAATTGCGGAAGATAGAACATGTGCACGGCAAAATCCATCGTGCAACACCTTCGCTGCGCCGATATGTGGGCACGCAGTTGTCGGTTGCGCACGGGCCTGATAACCCGCACCCATGAATTTGACACTGACCGATGACCAACAGAATATCCGCGATGCGGTGCTAAAACTCTGCGCGCAATTCCCGGATGACTATTGGCTGGAACGCGATCGATCGGCTACTTTCCCGCAGGATTTTTATGCGGCATTTGCGCAAGCCGGCTGGCTTGGCATCGCCATGCCGGAAAATCTTGGCGGAGCAGGGCTGGGGATCACCGAAGCAGCGGTGATGATGCAGGCCGTGGCTGAGTCGGGTGCGGGGATGAGCGGGGCATCGGCCATTCATGGCCCGGTGTTCAGCCTTGAGCCAGTCGTGCGCTTTGGCACAATGGAACAGCAGATGCGCATGATCCCGCCAGTGCTCTGTGGCGCAGAGAAGATGTGTTTTGCGGTCACCGAGCCGAATGTCGGACTTGATACCACACGACTCAAGACCCGCGCCGAACGGGTTGAGGGGGGGTATCGCGTTACGGGGGAGAAAATCTGGATCACGAATGCCCATGTCGCTGGGCATATGCTTTTGCTTGCGCGCACGACGCCGCTCGATCAGGTCAGGCGCAAGACGGAAGGCCTGTCTCTGTTTTTCACCCGGATCGACAGGTCTGCGGTGGAACATCGTCTCATTCCCAAAATGGGGCGGCACGCGGTCGGCTCGAACATGCTGTTCATCAACAATCTGTTTGTGCCTGATGAGGACAGGATCGGCGGCGAAGGAGAAGGGTTCCGCATCATACTGAACGGCCTCAACCCGGAGCGGATCCTGCTTGCGGCAGAAGCGGTGGGGCTTGGGCGCGTCGCCATTCAGCGCGCTGCAAAATACGCGCGTGAACGGATCGTGTTTGACCGGCCCATTGGCATGAACCAGGGCATCCAGCATCCACTGGCCAAATGCTGGGCGCAGATCGAAGCGGCCAATCTTATGGTCCTGCAGGCGGCACAACGGTTTGATGCTGACCTGGAATGTGGAGTGGAAGCCAATGCCGCCAAATATCTGGCCGCCGAGGCCGGGTTCGAGGCTTGTCACACCGCCATGCTGACCCTGGGGGGCATGGGATATGCGCAGGAATATAATATCGAGCGCTATTTGCGGGAAATCCTGATTCCACGCACCGCGCCAATCAGCCCCCACATGATCTTGAACTATCTTGCCGAAAAAGTGCTGGATTTGCCCAAAAGCTATTAAGGACGCACATATGACGCTGGAACTGAACCTGCCTATCCGCTCCTGGTTGTTTGCGCCGGGGGACAGTGCGAAAAAAATGAGTAAGGCGCTCGCTAGTCCGGCTGACATTATCCTGCTCGATCTTGAAGATGCGGTGGCAGAGCGCGAAAAGCCGAATGCGCGCAGGCTCGTTGCAGAGTTCCTCAACGCCAATGCGGAGCAGCGCGCCCGCATCTGGGTACGGATCAATCCGCTCGATGGAGATCATGCGCTTACTGATCTTGCCGCGATCATGCCCGCGTATCCTGGCGGCGTCATGCTGCCCAAAGTCTATGGCCGCGCCGATGTCGAAGCGCTTGACCATTATTTGAGTGCGCTGGAGGTTGCGAACGGGAGCACGCCGGGGTCAACGCCTGTGATCGTGCTCGTCACCGAAACAGCAGAAGCCATGTTCCATACAGGCGATTACAAGGGTGCACCGCGCGTGGTTGCGCTCACCTGGGGCGCAGAGGATCTGGCCGATTCGATCGGCGCACAGACGAACCGCAGCTCTGATGGCGGCTACAGCTTCACTTACGAACTGGCGCGCAGCCTGACATTGCTGGGTGCGGCGGCCGCGAACGTGGCAGCGATCGAGACGATCCAGGGTGACTTCCGCGACCTTGAAGGGCTGAAAGCGCGCGCCGAGAAGGTGCGTCGGGATGGTTTTCGCGGAATGCTCGCAATTCATCCCGCGCAGGTCGAAATCATCAACGCCGCCTTCACCCCG
>JAGWQR010000293.1 GCA_028869975.1 Alphaproteobacteria bacterium
ATCCGCAGCACAAGCGCATCATGCGTATCCCGGCGCAATGGATTGTAAAATATAATTACTCCAGCAAGACAGAAAAATACGCAAGGAATCAGGATCATCGCCATCCGCAGTGCTGTCAGCGTGGCAGACGTAGGATGCGTTCCGCTCACAAAGCCTGCGCTCCCAAGGCTAAACCCCAACAACCCTGTGCCCAGCCCGATCGCCACCCGCTGAAACAGCGCGAGTAGCCCATAGAGTGTTGCTTCCGCGCGCACGCCGCTTATTGCCTGGCCAAACTCAACCGTATCGGGCATCATCGCCCAGACCGCCAAATTCAGCCCCGCAATGATACCCTGAATCAGGATCAGGAACAATGCGACCGACGTCGCTCCCTTCGGCTGAAGCAGTAACAACGCCATGAGTGCGCACACACACAGCACCGTCGTCAGCAGCCACAGCGCTCGCACGCCAATCTGTCGCGCGCAGAATGTCCAGAATGGTACCGCCACTGCACTCATTGTCATCATCGAGCCCAAAGTGAGCTGTCCTATATTCTGGTCACCCACGCTATATTTAAAAAAATAAAGCACTGATTTGTTAAGCACGGTAACCGCAATCGTCATCGCCATCATCGCCCCACACAGCGTGGTGAATGCACGGTTTCTGAACGCTGCGTGTAGCAGTGCTGGCATGGTGTGCGCCTGGTGTTCGGGTGGGAGCGCGTCATCACGATAGCTCAGCCCGACGACGATCAGTAGTAAAGTTGCACAGAGCGCAAACAGGCTCGCCGACACCGAATAGCTGCGTGCATCATAATCGCCGGTCAGCCAGAAGCCGATGTGACGTGTGCCGGTAGCCACAACTACCCCCGCCGCCGCACCGGCAAGCATCCGCATCCCCGCCACCAACGCACGCTCATGGCTCAAGGTGCTGATCCGCGCCGACATGGTGAGATATGGGATATTGACCCAGGCATAGGCGGTGCGCAAGAACAAATGCCCGGTTAGAATGAGCGCCAGGCGCAGCATGCCGCTTCCCGGCGGTGGCCAGTAAGCGAGAATGAAGCTCAGGCCCAGCGGCGCTGCCCCGAATATCAGGGCCCGCCGAAAATATCGTGCGGCGTAGCGCTGATCGGCGATGAACCCGACCGCGAAGCTGATAAGTCCATCCCATACCGATGCTACGAGATACGTCGCCGCAGCGACCTCGATCGGCAGGTGCAGCACTTCAGTATAATAAAACAACAGGTAGAGCATGATGCTCTGCCAATAGAGGTTAAACGCGAAATCACCCGAGGCAAACACGCCCAGCCGCGCCAACCGCCATCGCCCGGACCTCTTATCGGCCATTGGCGGGGCTATTATCAGTGCTGGTGGTCACCGCCATGGTCGGTACAATAAACGGCGCAGATTGTGTGCGCAACATAGCCCGCCGCGGTGGCAAAGGCGTTGCCCGAGAAGCTCTTGCCGGTTTGCGGATCAATCCCCTCGGTGATGATACCGCCATCCCAGGCGCTGGTCTTGAGGATTTTGAGCGCCAGCGCTCGCCCGGCCTTCAGCCGCAGATGATCGGCAATCACCCACGCGGTCGAGGAAGGCAAACGATAATTGCCCGGCAGGCCATAAGGTGTATTGGCATGGGCATATGGATAGCCGCCGCCATGCAGCCATTTATAACTGCGCTGGAAGAGCGGATCATCTTGCGCGATGAAGCCCAGTGTAGGATATTTCATCATCGAGCCGGGCGGGTCTTCGCCAAAGTCAGCGCCTGTGCCATCCACCTGTTTGGCAAAAATCGGCCCGCCCGCGCCCGGTGCGCCGCTCGCCACGCCATATTTCATGATCGCGGCTTTCAGGGCAATCGCAGCCGCCCCATATCTGCGCCCGAGCGCCGCGTTGCCGGTGCGTGCGGAATCGGCGGCAAGATTGTTCAGCTCCTTCCAGACCAGCACATTGTCATATACCGAGAACGGCTTTTTGATATATTCGTCGGCCGAGTCCTGAAACGTCTCAAACAAACCGGTTTTCTTGTCCTGCAACGCCATTAAGTGCTGCACCAGATGCTGCAGCACTTCCCTGTGCTGCGCCAGCAGGGAGGTGTCCCCTGTCTTGGCGACATAATCATGCAGGGCCAGCAACGGCGCGACCAGCTCATCGGTTTCCAGCCCGTCCTCAAGCACGACCCCGTTGATGAAACGGCTGTGGATGCCAATATTATGGCCCTGCACCCCCAGTGTATACGCCAGCGCATCGCGCGCGCGAGCCGGATCTGTATCGAGCAGCGCGGGGAAGCTCCAGATCATCGCATCCCGATCCCAGAACGCCGCTGAGACATAATAGCGGTTGGAGCGCGAGGTGACGCCGATAAACTGCTCGGTATCAATCGCCCGCCCCCAGGCATAAGAAGTGGTGAACAGGTAATTGCGGTTCATGAGGAGGTCGAGCTGCGGATCGGCCACATGCCGGGTATGCGTGGCGAACGCCGCCGCCGCCTGATCGATGACGCCATCGGTGCCGTAACGATCAATGCGTTTGTTGAGCACGCGCATGGCATAGGCGGCGCTATATTCTTCCAGCCCCACGCCGATCAGATAATGGACATCGAGCGTCTGGCCGGGCGCAATAACCGCTTCATGACGAGCAGTGACGCCAGGGTCATCACCGGTATGCAAATCACCTTTCGAGCCGACATAACCAAAGCCCCAGGCAAATTGCGTATCATCGGTGCTGTAATTGAACACCTCCATATTGTCATCAATCGGCGTGGGGGATTGGGTGCGCTTGCCCGAAAGAAGTTCCGGCGAATAGGTGACGCGGTGCGTCGCCCCCCAGCCCACCTCCATCCCCGGTGCCACGTTGATTGGTTTATCCGAGATATTGGTGACCTGAAAGCGGATGATCGCGGCATGGCTGTCTGGCGGCGTGACATAAGTGATGCTGGCCCGGAGGCCATCGCTCTGCATGGTGGCGGTGGGGATCCAATAGCTTTTGAGCGTCCAGCTCAGGTTGGCGAAGGGCTTGCGGACTCCGTCCACCATGATGAACGGTGTCATCAGCGGCTGGCCTTTTAAGCCCGCAAACTCGATCAACCCGCGATAGCGCATAGAGGTGACATTAAGCGTGGTGAGCGCGGCATCCTTCGCCCGGATATCCGGCAGCGCCAGCCAGTCATTGGCAGTCGGGATCACATCATCCTGAGCGAGTTTGAGCGCGCTGATGACGATAGGCTTGGCGGCGGGTTGGGCCAGCGCCGGCGCGCCCAGCATGATCGCCAGCAGCGGCGCGCTCCATTGCAAAAAACTTGCCATTATCGCTCCCTTCACGCCCACCTAAGCCAACAGCCGGAAACTGCCCTGCACGCCTTCCTCCTGCGC
>JAGWQR010000294.1 GCA_028869975.1 Alphaproteobacteria bacterium
CCTGCGCGAACTGGCGGCGCTGGCGCATAAGGAAGATCCCTCGCGCCGCACCACCTTCGCCGATTGCTGCGAGGAGGAAAATGGCGTGGTGCCGAGTGTGCCCGCGCTGGCGGGCAGCACCGATGTCATGGGCTATAACCGCTATTATGGCTGGTATTATGACAAGGCCCAGGATTTTGGCGCAAAGATGGACCATTTCCACGCCAAGCACCCCGACATTCCGATTTCGGTGAGTGAATATGGCGCAGGCGGTGCGGTGTTGCAGCACTCGGACAATGTGCTGGGCGGGCCGATCAACGCGTTCGGGCGGCCGCACCCGGAGGAATATCAGAGCTATTATCATGAAGAAGTGTTCAAGCAGCTCAAGACAAGACCCTATATCTTTGCCGATTGGGTGTGGAACATGTTCGATTTCGTCTCCGATCTGCGCGCGGAGGGCGATAGCAGCGACCTCAACGACAAGGGGCTGGTGACGTTTGACCGCAAGATCAAGAAGGATGCCTATTATTTCTACAAGGCCAATCTCAACCCCGCGCCGATGATCTATCTGACCAGTCGGCGCTATGTGGATCGCGCCTATCCGGTGATGGACGTGAAGGCTTATACCACAGCACCACGCGCGACGCTGCGCGTGAATGGCGCGGCGGCGGGAACGGTAGACTGCCCCGATCATATCTGCATCTGGCCCGGGATTGCGCTCAGGGCGGGCGCGAATAAGGTGGTGGCACAGGGGGGCGGCGTCAGCGATACCGTCACCTGGAATGGGCCGGACGTGAGGGCGGCGGGGCTGCATCTCGATGCGGGGAATATTGCCGGGCATGTTAGCGCCGATGGCACGCGCTACGGCTCGGATACTTTCTTTGAAGGCGGGGAAGCACGCGCGCTCAATATCGCCGGATTTGGCGCATACAAGGGACTTGCGCGGAAACTGGTGACGGGTGCGACAGATACGCATTTGTTCGATTATTATCGTGTGGGGGACTTCAGTTACTCGCTGCCGTTGCCCGATGGCCGCTGGCAGGTAACGATCAGGAGTTTCGAACCAGTTTCAGGACTGGCAGCGACACGCAGCTTTGATGTGCTGGCCGATGGCACGCTTGTGCTTAGCCATGTCATGCCAGGCGCAGAGGCAGGGGGCGCGTTGAAAGCGGTCGCGCGCACATTCCCTGTAACGGTTTCAGGTGGTCAGATCAGACTGGCGTTCAAGAGCGTGGGCGGGCCGGCCATTCTTGCTGCGATTGACGTGGTGCGCGCGCCTTAGTCTGGGCTTAATTTTAACTTTTGACAAAAAATGGCTTGACCAATATAAAAGAATCACATAGGCCGATTTTCGAATATCGCAAGAGGGAGGATTTTTGTGCATAAATCATATTTGTTCGCAACCGTGTGCCTGGGTGTTATGGCCTTACCAGCAACTGCACAGACCGCGTCAGCGTCTGCACCAGCCGCCGCGCCCGCAGACACTGGTCTGGCCGAAATTGTCGTAACCGCAACCAAGCGCGCACAAAATCTTCAGGATGTTCCGGTGGCGGTGACGGCGCTTTCCGCCGACACCATCAAGGATCAGCGCATCAACGAATTTGGCGATCTGACGCGCGCCGCCGCCTCGCTCACCGTGACGCAGGCCCCTGCATCGCCTAACAACGCCATCGTGCTGCGCGGCATCGGCACCTATGCCTTCTCGATCGGGGTCGAGCCGAGCGTTGCCGTCATCGTCGATGATGTGCCGGTAGTGCAGCAGGCGCAAGCGTTCGACAATCTCAACGATGTCGATCGGATTGAGGTGCTGCGCGGGCCGCAGGGCACGCTGTTCGGCAAGAATGCGTCGGCTGGCGCGATCAACATCGTCACCAAAGATCCGGGCAAGTCACTGAGTGTTTCGGGAGAATTGCTCGCCACCACCGATTCGCAGTTTGGCGGCAATGCGGCGATTTCGGCACCGCTCAGCGATACGGCGGGCATTCGGGTGAGTGGCTATTACAGCCATTTTAACGGTTATATCAACAATCTCTACAACGGCCATCTGCTTGGCGACGAGACGAAATTTGGCATCCATGCCAAGCTCAAGGTGCAGATCACACCCCGGCTGACCGCACAGTTTATCGGCTCCTATTCCGAGCTCAACCAGAACGGCACGGCGGGCGCGAACGGCACGCTGCGCTATATCAACCTCAATTATGTTCCCGCCGGATCGGCTCCCGGCACGGCACCGGTGGTGCCCAAATTTGCAGGTGTCTCGATCCTGCCGTCGCTGGTTGGCATAACGCCGGGCGATGGCAATTACAGCGTGAATATCGACAATGATTCCCCCACCTCGAACGCGCAGGCGACCTTCAGCGGCAAACTGACCTATGATCTGGGTTTCGCCAATCTGATCTCGGTGACGAGCTATCAGGACTGGAAATATAATTTCTCGGCGGATGTAGACATGACCGGGCTGAATGTTGTCGGCACGAGTACGCCCGTAACCAGCCCCACCGGCCCTGCGACCGGCGCCAACCAGAGCGGCCCCTATCATTCAACCGAACTTACCCAGGAATTGAGGCTGACCTCGAAGGGCCATGGCCCGCTTTCCTATGTCGCCGGTCTGTATTATTCGAACGCGCCGTCCAGCCGCACATTCGTGCGCGGGCCAACGTTTGCGCCGGCAGACTGGTCTGGCTATCAAGGCACGCGCGACCTCGCTGCCTTTTTGGGTGTCGATTACCGCTTTGCGACCAAAACGACGCTGAGCGTATCAGGCCGCCTCACCAACGAGCGTATTCAGGACAATTTCGTCAATTTGCTGCCCAACGCAACCGTTTATCAGGCGGGCCCGCCGGTGGTGAACGGCACCTGCGGCGCAGGCAGTGCGCTGTGCGCCGGCAGCAACACTGATACGGTCGGCACCTGGAAGATTGCGCTCAATCAGGAGCTGGCCGAGCATGTGATGGCCTATGCCAGCGTCTCGACCGGCTATAAGGGCTATGCCTATGACATCACCTCTGGCTACAACCCGTTGCGCACGCTCAACCCGGTGTTGCCCGAGCATTCGACGGCGTATGAAATCGGTATGAAAAGCCGCTTTTTTGATAATAAGGCGCAGCTCAACATTGCAGCCTTCCTGACCGATTATAATAATTTCCAGGCGCAATCCTCGGCGTTTGTGAACGGCGCGCTGCAATCCAAGCTCAACAATGTCGGCAAGCTGCGCACCAAAGGGGTTGAGGTTGAGTTGATGACGCGCCCGGCGCGCTGGCTGCATCTCGATGGCTCAGCGGCCTATACCGATGCGACCATCGTCTCTTTCCCCAATGCTGCCTGCTATCAGGGCCAAACCGCCGATCAGGCGCTGGCGGGGATTGCCAATATCTATGGCGTGGGTACCTGCGGGGCGTCGGTGTCGCCAACCGGGCTTGGCAATGTGCAGGATCGCTCGGGCGGGCAGTTGCCCAACTCGCCCAAATTCAAGTTCACGCTCAGTGCCACGGCGGATCAGGATATCGGGGCCGGAACCAAGGCGCATTTCAACCTCAACTATCAGCACCAGAGCAGCGTGAATTTTGACCTGCTGGGTGATCCACTTACGGTGCAGACCGCCTATGGCGTGCTCAACGGGTCTGTGGGTGTCGAGCATGGGCCGTTCAAGCTGACAGCGTTCGCCAACAACCTGTTCGACCAGCATTATGCAACCTCGCTTGGCGACACGTTCTCAACTTATGGCACGCACGCGGTGTGGCAGTTCCAGCCGCGTGATTCGATGCGCTATTTCGGCCTGAAAATCGATTATAATTACTGATCCAGTTTCGCTTCCCCAAATCGCTCGCCGGGTGGCTGCAAAGCTGCCCGGCCATTTTTTGTGTGGGGATCAGGCGTAGGGTGCGTCGGGGCTGCGCGGTGGAATGGCGCCGCGCTGCGTAATCACCCAGCCGCCGAGGCGGTGCCCGGCTAGCGCCGCTGCCGCCGGATCAGCGCCGTGCAATCGCGCATTGAGATAGCCCGCATTGAAGGCATCGCCCGCGCCGCTCGTATCCACCGGCTGGATGATGGCGGGCGGCGGGATGATGCGCCCGTCGGGGATCAGGCAGCCCGTCGCGCCCTGCTTGACCACAACCTCGCCGCAGCGGGCCGAGCGCCAGTGCGCCGCAACATCTTCGGCGCGGCTGAACCCGGCGAGCAGCGCTTCATCCTCCAGTGTCGGCAGGCCGATCGTGGCAACCTCGCGCGCCGCATCACGCGCCGCTTGCGCATCCGAAGGGGAGGACCACAGGCGCGGGCGATAATTGCCATCGAAAGCGATTTGGCATGCCCCGGCTCCCGCCGCGAGCGCGAGCAGTGCCGTACGCCCGGCCGGGGGCAGAATCGCAAGCGAAATTAGCGAAAACAGAAGCAAATCGGCCTGCTGCACTGCTTTGGTGAGCGCGGTTTCCACGCCCAGGTCAAACAGGGTGCGGGCCGCGCTGGTTTCGCGCCAGTATGAGAAGCTGCGCTCGCCCTGCGCATCGGTTGTGATGGCGTACAGGCCCGGCATCTTCATCGGGTTGGTCAGGATCAGCGATGTGTCGATCCCCTCGTCCGCCCATTGAGCTTTAAGATCATGGCTGAAGACATCATTCCCCAGCGCGGTAGCATAGGCGACATCATGGCCGTAGCGCGCCAGATGGATGGCGGTATTGAGTGTGTCGCCGCCATAGCCGAGCCGCCAGTCACTACTGTCCGGCGCACGTGACAGCTCCAGCATGGCTTCCCCGATGACGATGATGCGGCTCATGGCACCCGCTTTAGAAACAAAACGTCTGAAAATATAGTGGGCGGTTCACCAGTTCCACATTGTCCCGTCTTGCAGGCGCGCAACCGGCAGATAGGCGGGCTTGTAGGGATATTTCGCTGCCAGTGCCTCATCAATATCCACGCCATGCCCCGGCGTTTCACCGCAGAACAGCGCGCCCTTGTCGAACCGGTAATCATGCGGGAACACGGCGTCGGTTTCCGGCGTGTGGCGCATATATTCCTGAATGCCGAAATTGGGTACCCAGGTGTCGAAATGGAGCGCGCAAGCCATCGTGACGGGTGACAAGTCGGTCGCGCCGTGGCAGCCGGTGCGCACCTGATACAGGGCGGCGAAATCTGCGATGCGGCGCAGATGCGTGATTCCGCCCGCCCCCACCACCGTGGCGCGGATATAATCGATCAACTGGTTCTGGATGAGGTCTTTCGCAT
The DNA here is from genome assembly GCA_028869975.1 of Alphaproteobacteria bacterium. GTDB lineage: Bacteria > Pseudomonadota > Alphaproteobacteria > Sphingomonadales > Sphingomonadaceae > JAGWQR01. Next base: position 5,200 of record JAGWQR010000294.1, read on the forward strand.
CCCAGATCGTGTTGAAAATCTCGCCAACGGCAAGCGGCGTGATCGTGTGCTGGCGCACCAGCCTGAACGCGTCCTGGTTCTCGGCGGGGGTGCAATCCTCCAGCCAGAAAAGCTGATAAGGCTCCAGCATCTTGCCAAGATTGGCGGCCTCTTGCGGGGTGTAGCGGTGGTGCCCGTCATGCAGCAGGTGATGCTCAAAGCCATAGGTTGCACGCAACTTCTCGAACAATTTGGGCACATGGTTGAGCGCCTTGCGCGTGTCCCAGCCGGTCAGCGAGGGCAGGGCGGCATCGGCAGGTTCGTAGAATAATTTGCCACGCCCGACACCATAAGCATCCTTGATGCCGGGCACGCCGGTTTGCGCGCGGATCGCCTTATAGCCCATGTCAATATACTGGCCGACCGCATCCACCGTCTCGTCAATATCTACGCCATTGGCATGGCCATAAACCATGATACCGTCGCGCGAGCGCCCACCGAGCAACTGGTAAAGCGGCATTCCCGCTGCCTTGGCCTTGATGTCCCACAGCGCCATGTCAACGGCGGCGATGGCGCGCATCGTCACCGGACCGCGCCGCCAATAAGCGCCACGGTAGAGATACTGCCAGATGTCCTC
>JAGWQR010000295.1 GCA_028869975.1 Alphaproteobacteria bacterium
AGCAGCAAAGGCAATGATCGCCATATGAGCAGCGAAACCGACATCTGCCGCCATTGCAAAGCCCATGATCGCGAGCAACAGGACAAATATCCATGTTCCCGCCTGAATCACAAGTTTCTCCACGCGCAACTCCCGTTTAATTATCTGTTAAACTGGAATTAGGGAGTTGAGAGTGCGTTTTGGATACGCAATTCTACGGAGGGGAGGGTGATAGCGCCGCTCAGCGACGTCCGAACAGTTTTTCGATGTCAGCGTGCGCGAGTTTGATCCATGTCGGGCGGCCATGGTTGCACTGGCCGGAATGTGGTGTGACCTCCATCTCGCGCAGCAGCGCGTTCATCTCGGCCACCGACAGAATACGTCCCGCACGCACAGAGCCATGGCACGCTATCGTGCCCGCGACTGCATCAAGCCGCTCTTTGAGCGCGAGCGCTTCACCAAATGCGGCCAGCTCATCGGCGAGATCGGTAACGAGGCCCCTGATGTCGCCAGCGCCGAGCAGGGCAGGGGTGGCGCGCACCAGCATTGCGGTCGGGCCGAAGCGCTCCATCTCCAGCCCAAGTTCGGCCAGTTCAGAAATCCGCGCTTCAAGCCGGTCGCACGCCGGCTCGTCAAGATCGACGACTTCTGGAAGCAGCATCGCCTGTGCATGCACCTTGCCTGTGTGCAGCGCCGCGCGCATCCGCTCCAGTACCAGACGTTCATGTGCGGCATGCTGATCGACGATGACAAGGCCGTCGGCCGCCTCAGCGACTATATATGTGGCGGCGACCTGCCCGCGCGCGACGCCGAGTGGATAATCGCCATGGTGTTCGGGGAGCGATGCTGCGGTTTCGGCGCGGGCCATCGGCGGCGGCGCCAGGAATGTTTGGCGAAGGTCGCGCACATGCCCCCCCCTTTTTTCATCAGAGGAAGGCGAGTCGTCATGCCGCACCCACATCCCAAGTGCGGCATCGTAAGGCCGCTGCTGGCTGCGATGTCCGGTAGAATCGAGAGCTGAGCGCAGGCCGCCGACGATCAACCCGCGCACCATCCCCGGATCGCGGAACCGCACTTCGGTTTTGGCAGGGTGAACATTCACATCCACCTGATCTGAAGGCACGTCCAGGAATAACGCCACCACAGCATGACGATCACGCGCGAGCATATCGGCATAGGCACCCCGGATCGCGCCGATCAGCAGTCGGTCCTTGACCGGGCGGCCATTGACGAACAGATATTGGTGATCGGCGACGCCGCGATTGAAGGTCGGCAACCCTGCGACGCCGGACAGATGCACATCGTCACGGAAATAATCGATTCCCACACTATTGTCAGCGAGAAGCGGATCAGTGAGCGCAGCGATACGCGATTCGCGGGCTTCCTGTGCGACCAGCAAGGCCTTGCGCCCGTCATGTTCCAAAGCAAAACCAATATCCGGGCGCGACATAGCGAGACGCTTGACCACATCAAGGCAGGCAGCATATTCGGCGCGTGGGCTTCGTAAGAATTTACGCCGCGCGGGCACTTGCCCGAACAGACTCTCGACACGCACTCTGGTACCGGTGGGCAGCGCAGCAGGACCTTCAGATACGAGCAGACCATTATCCACGGCCCGCGCCCAGCCATCACAGCCTGCTATTCGGCTTTCCAGGCTGAGCCGCGCGACGGACGATATGGAAGGCAGCGCCTCCCCCCTGAAACCAAGCGTGACTACGGCTTCTATGGTCTCATCGGGAAGCTTTGACGTGGCGTGGCGTTCGAGCGCCAGCGCCATCTCGTCCCGCGTCATTCCGCAGCCATCATCACTGACTTCGATCAGATCAATCCCGCCGCCGCTCAACCGCACATCAATCCGGATCGCGCCAGCGTCTA
>JAGWQR010000296.1 GCA_028869975.1 Alphaproteobacteria bacterium
CCGGAGACTTCGAGCGCATAATGCTCGCCCGACCCGAGCAGAGCAGCAGGCACCGGCAGCGTGGCCTGCCCCTCAATCGCCTCGATCGGCAGTCCCGCAGCAATGCGACCATGCAAGGGCAGGTCAACAACATCGTTCGCCGGGATCTGCACGGATCGGAGAGGCTGCATGGCAGTTGCAAGGGCTGTGCTGCTGATAACATCAGGTATTTTGAGCACTTCGAGCGCGCGCGCGCGATTCGCAAGCCGCCGGATGAAGCCGCGCTCTTCCAATGCTGAAATCAGCCGGTGCACGCCGGATTTGGATTTGAGGTTCAAAGCCTCTTTCATTTCCTCGAATGACGGCGAAATCCCTTCGGCATTGATCCGCTCGTTGATGTACAAAAGCAGTTCATGTTGCTTGCGCGTGAGCATGGGGTTCTCCAATATCTATGAACGACATGGGAACGTATACGCAACATTATGGAACATGTCAAGCAAAAAAGAACAAAGCATCATCGCCGCTGGCCGCAGCCGGTGCATAGGGCAGGCGAACGATAAAGCCGTCGGCCTGCGAAAGTGCGTAAAGACCAGCACTATCCTGTGTTTTGAGTGGAATGACGACGCCATCGGCGCAGCGTGCGCGCAGATGATCGGTGCGCGAACCATTGGCCGGGAGTGGCGCGCCCAGGCGCTGGGTCACTACCTCAACCTTTGGATCAAGATCGCCTGATAATGCTGCTATGAAGGGCAAAAAAAACAGGCGCGCGGTGACGTAAGCTGACACCGGATTGCCAGGCAGGCCGAGCAGGATCGCGTCGCTAAATTGTCCAATAATCAGGGGCTTACCGGGCCGCATCGCCACTTTCCAGAGATCGATCTGGCCACCCGCAGCGGTGATCGCCGGGCGCACAATGTCATGATCGCCAACCGAAGCACCCCCCAGTGTGACGATAATATCCATGCTGGAGAGTGTCGTGAGCAGCGCCGTGAGCTGTGCCTGATCGTCGGGCACATGATGGGTTGTGATGATAACCGGCCAGCCATACAGCATCGCCTTGAGCATCGGCGCGTTGGTGGAGGGGATTTGATCGGGGCGCGTGGCGGCACCCGGAGGCACCAGTTCATCGCCGGTGGATACCAGCGCGATCCGGATCGGGCGCGCCACAGGCAGACTGGCATGTCCCGCCATTGCGGCGAGCGCAATATGCGCAGCAGTGAGCCTGGTTCCGCGCGTGATAAGGTTGCGCCCCCGCGCGAAATCGCTGCCCATTTGCCGGATATTGGCGCCTTTGCGCAATGTGTGTTCAGGCGCAGGGCTGATCATGTCACCGGTTCGCATGATATTTTCCTGCATGATGACGGTATCTGCGCCTACAGGCAGCAAAGCTCCTGTAAAAATCCGCGCGGCCTCGCCTTGGTGCAAAACTGTGCTGAAAGCGCCGCCCGCTGCCGATTCACCGACAACCTGCCAGGGTGGAGGTGCCGCGATGCTCAGCGCATAGCCATCCATCGCCGCCATATCGGCAGCAGGCTGGTCGCGCTGCGCGATCAGGTCGTTACCGATCCAGCGCCCGACCGCGTTTTCAAGCACAACTGTTTCATATGCCACCGGACGGGCCAGCGCCAGCAGGGCGCGCTGTGCCTCATCAAGTGGCGTCATGGTGCCGTCCAGTCGCCCGATGCGCCGCCGGATTTCGCGCACAGGCGAATGTCGCCGATCAGCATCGACCTATCGAGCGCCTTGACCATATCATAGATTGTGAGCAAAGCGACCGAAGCCCCGGTCAGTGCTTCCATTTCAACGCCGGTGGAGCTGGTGGTGCGTGCGGTGACGGTAGCGCGGATGCCGCCCTCTTCAAACGCGAAATCAACGCTGACCTGGCTCAGCGGCAACGGATGGCAGAGCGGGATAAGATCGCTGGTGCGCTTGGCCGCCATGATCCCGGCCACACGCGCCACCGCCAGCACATCGCCTTTTTTGGCAGTCGCATCCCGCACGGCGGCACATGCTTCAGTATTCATACTGATCCGGCCTTCGGCGATTGCTTGCCGCACGGTCGTGGATTTTCCTGAAACATCGACCATGTGCGCCGCACCGGTTTCATCCAGATGGGTGAGCTTGTTCATCGGCTGAGTAGCGCCCGGGTTGCGGCTTCCAGATCATCCTGCCGCATCAGGCTTTCGCCAACCAGAAACGCGCGGATGCCCTGTGCGGCCATCGCTTGCAGATCAGCATGGGCTTTGATCCCGCTTTCGGCAACAAAGGTGCAATCGGGCGGGGCACGGCGCACCAGCGCATAGGTGTGCGCAAAATCCACCTCGAAACTGCGCAGATTGCGGTTGTTGACGCCGATCAGGCGGGAAGTCAGTTTCGCCGCGCGCTCAATTTCGTGTGCATCATGCACCTCAACCAGTGCGTCCATCCCATAATCGGCGGCGGCGGCATCGAGATCGGCGGCCAGCGCATCATCGACCGCCGCCATGATAATCAGGATCGCGTCTGCGCCGATGCTGCGGCTTTCCGCTACTTGCCAGGGATCAAGCATGAAATCCTTGCGGATGACGGGCAGGGCGCAGGCCGCACGCGCGGCAACCAGATCATCCTCATGTCCCTGGAAATAGGGCGCGTCGGTGAGCACGGAGAGACAGGCCGCACCCCCCGCTGCATAGGCGCGGGCATGGGCAGGGGGATGGAAATCGGCGCGGATCAGCCCCTTCGACGGCGATGCCTTTTTAATCTCGGCGATGAGCGCAAAGCCCGATTGCGCGGCATTATCAAGCGCGGCCTTGAACCGGCGCGGGGGCGTTTGCGCGGCGGCCAGTGCTTCGAGATCGGCCATCGAGTGCGCTGCCTTGCGGCGAGCCACCTCATCACGCGTGCTGACACAGATTTGCTTGAGTATATCGGCTTTAGACACTGAAGTTAATCCAGCAGTCGAGCAATGCTTTCGCCAGCCCCTTGTCGATGGCCTCTGCCGCTTCCTCGACACCGTCGCGCAGAGTCTCGAACTCGCGCGCCACCATCAGCGCCGCTGCCGCGTTGAGCAGCACCGCATCCCGATAGGCCTGATCCTGCGGCGTCTCGAGCGTGCCCAGTAGCAGGCGGCGCAGTGCTGCGGCGTTATAGGCTGCCTCACCCCCTTTGAGCGCGTCCAGCGTATGGCGCGGTATTCCGGCATCGTCGGGGGTAATCGAGCATGTTCTGATCTCTGATCCGGTTACCGCCGCGACATGGGTTAACCCTGCGGTCGAAATTTCATCAAGTCCCTCATCGCCCGAAACGATCCAGGCCGTCTGTGTGTCGAGCATGGTCATCGCGCGCGCATAAACAGGTACATAATCAGGCCGTGCAATGCCGAGCAACTGACGCGACGTGCCCGCCGGGTTGGCAAGCGGCCCCATCAGGTTGAAGATGGTGCGCTGGCCAATCTGCTGGCGCAGCGGCTGAATGCGCTTCATCGCGGGGTGGTGATTGGCCGCAAACAGGAAGCAGATGCCCAGTTCCGCGAGGCTGGCTTCGGCGGTTTCGCCCGCGCGCTGCATGTTGAGGCCGAGCGCCTCAAGCGTATCCGCCGCCCCCGCCTTGGAAGACGCCGCGCGGTTGCCATGCTTGGCGACAGGAACGCCACAGGCCGCAACAACGATGGCGACAGCGGTGGAAACATTGAGCGTATGATGACCGTCGCCCCCGGTGCCGCAGACATCGATCGTGTTTGGTGGCGCCTTGATGGTGTGCATCCGTGCGCGCATCGCCCGGGCAGCGCCGGCAATTTCCCCGGCTGTTTCGCCACGATCAGACATGTCGATCAGCGTCCGGATGATGGCGGCGTCATCCATTGTTCCGTCAAGCATCTGGCCGAACAGCGCTTCGGCCTCATCGGCTCTCATACAACTTCCCTTGCCGGAATCCCGGCCAGCCGCATGAAATTGGCGAGCAGCGCATGGCCATATTCGGTGGCGATACTCTCCGGGTGGAATTGCACGCCATGAATGGGGAGGCTCACATGCCGGAAGCCCATGACATGCCCGTCATCACTCGTCGCGTTCACATGCAGGCAGGCTGGAATATCCGCAACGATCAGCGAATGATAGCGCGTGGCGCTGAAGGGTGCGGGGATTCCCGCAAACATGCCACTGCCGTCATGGCTGACGGGTGAAGTCTTGCCGTGCATCAGCCCGCCACGCACCACTGTGCCGCCAAAATACTGGCCGATCGCCTGATGCCCCAGGCACACGCCGAGCAGTGGCTTGCCCGCGTCGGCGCAAGCCGCAACCAGATCAAGCGAGATGCCGGCCTGATCGGGCGTGCATGGCCCCGGCGAAATCAGAAAGGCTTGTGCGCCGCTGGAAAGCGCCTGTCCCGCAGAAATCGCATCATTACGCACAACGTCCACCTCGGCACCCAGTTCCTGCAGATAATGAACGAGGTTCCAGGTGAAGCTGTCATAATTGTCGATGACAAGAATTTTATTTTCGATGCGCATAAGTCCGCTCTAGCGGGGGCTTGCCGCTTATGTCCATCCTGCACATGCGCACGCTGCCGCGTATCATGCCTTTCGGCGCGGCGTGCGCTTAGAGTTTGCTCAGCATATAGTCTGCAGAACTGACCTCGAATGCGCCGGGAGCTTCGACATTAAGCTGCGCAACGGTGCCATCATCGACAATCATCGACCAGCGGCTGCCGCGCTGCCCCAGCCCGAAGGCCGAGCCGTCCATCGTCAGGCCGGTGGCTTGCGCGAACGTGCCATTGCCGTCGGCGAGCATGACGACCTTGCCTTCTGCCCCTGCGGACTTGGCCCATGCAGCAAGCACAAACGGATCATTGACCGCTGTGCAGGCGATCACATCCACACCTTTGGCTTTCAGTGCATCATGTTGATCGATGAAGCCCGGCAGGTGGCGTGCCGAGCAGGTTGGGGTGAAAGCACCCGGCACCGAAAACAGCGCAACCTTCTTGCCGCCAAAAAAATCAGCAGTCGTGGTCGGTTTTGGCCCTTCTGCAGACACTTCGACGAAATGGGCTTCGGGCAGTTTGTCACCAACGGCAATGGTCATGATATTCTCCTCGTTGCATCGGTTTACCGACTCACACCCTCAGCCTACCCATTGATCGATTGCCAAGGCAAGTGACTTTGCACTAACGCGCGCCTCGAAAATCGTCCAGGAGATCATCATGCGCCGAACTGCTTCAGCCCCTTTCGCCATTGCGGCGCTTATTCTCTTTATGGTCGAATCCGCTGCCGATGCCAGGCATTATGCGCCGTTGCCCGCCTGCTGGTCGATCCATGATATTGAGGATGCGAAGGTGATGGAGTTGAGCGTTTCACTCAATGTCCTGTCACTGCGCTGTCGCCATGAAAATGCGGTGATTACGGACCGTTATGAACGATATACGACCGACAGCACGAAGGTCATGGCCGGCGTCGCTCATGCGATCAAGGCGCATTTCAGGGGGTCGAACCTGGCCTATGATCGGTACTCGATCGGCTTGGCCAACAAATATGGTGCGGGTGTTACAGGGCAGGATTGCAAAGGCGTGGCAACACTCATGGAATCGGCGATCACCAATGCCGGCACGCTGGACGGATTGTCTCAGGTAGCCGAGCAGGACAATATCCAGCCCAATCTCGTGGGCGGTGCCTGTCCCGAGCATCCAGTGAAAGCTTTTGTGGTCAGGCGCTGGCGCAGACGCTAAGCTCGGATACCATCATATAAAGAATTCTTTATATAACCATTGCGTTTGCGTGCTGGCTGCGATAAGGCGCGACCAACATTCAACTGGAGACATAGTGTGGCACATGATTATGTGATTGCCGACATCGGCCTGGCGGATTTTGGCCGAAAGGAAATCGCGATTGCCGAAACCGAAATGCCGGGCCTGATGGCGCTGCGCAAAGAGTATGGCGCGGCCAAGCCCTTGAAAGGCGCGCGCATTACCGGCTCGCTGCACATGACGATCCAGACGGCGGTGCTGATTGAGACTTTGGTTGAACTTGGCGCGGATGTGCGCTGGGCGACCTGCAATATCTTCTCGACGCAGGATCATGCGGCGGCGGCGATTGCTGCGCGCGGGATTCCCGTATTCGCGGTCAAGGGTGAATCGCTGGCGGACTATTGGGATTATGTCGGCGACATCTTCAACTGGGGCAACGAGACAACGGCAAACATCATTCTCGATGATGGCGGCGACGCGACCATGTTCGCGCTCTGGGGTGCCAAGCTCGAAGCCGGGCAGGCGTTCAGCGAACCGGAAAATGCCGAGGAAGTCGAGTTCCAACGCGCACTGAAGGCGTTCATTGCGAAGAAACCCGGCTATCTGACCGCGACCGTGAAGGCACTTAAAGGTGTTTCTGAAGAAACGACGACAGGTGTACACAGGCTATACGATATTGCCAAAAAAGGTGAACTTCCCTTCCCGGCAATCAACGTCAATGACAGCGTCACCAAATCCAAGTTCGACAATCTTTATGGCTGCAAGGAATCACTGGTTGATGCAATCCGCCGCGCCACCGATGTCATGCTCGCGGGCAAGGTGGCCTGTGTGGCCGGGTTTGGCGATGTCGGCAAGGGTTCGGCGGCGTCGCTGCGCCAGGGCGGCGCGCGCGTGCTTGTGACCGAAATCGACCCGATTTGCGCGCTGCAAGCAGCTATGGAAGGCTATGAGGTCGTCACGATGGAGGAAGCGGTCTCGCGCGCGGACATTTTCTGCACCGCAACCGGCAATATGGACGTTATCACCGCCGATCATATGAAGGCGATGAAGCCGATGGCGATTGTCTGCAATATCGGCCATTTTGACAGCGAAATCCAGATTGCCGCGCTCTCGAACTATAAATGGAACGAGGTCAAGCCCGGCACCGATCTGGTTGAATTCCCCGATGGGAAGCAGATCATCATCCTTGCCAAGGGGCGGCTGGTCAATCTGGGCTGCGCGACCGGGCACCCCTCGTTCGTGATGTCCTCAAGCTTCACCAATCAGGTGCTCGCGCAGATTGAACTGTTCACGCAGGGTGCGAAGTATGAGAACAAAGTCTATGTGCTGCCTAAACATCTGGATGAGAAGGTGGCCGCGCTGCATCTCGAAAAGCTCGGGGTCAAGCTGACGACACTGAACCCCAAGCAGGCGGCGTATATCGGCGTAGAGCAGACCGGCCCGTTCAAGCCCGATCATTACCGCTACTGAGTTGAAGCCAGCAGCCAGACGTCAAATCGCTGAACACGCCATATCAGCGGTTGCCAATTCCACCACGCCTCAATTACATTATCTATCTTGTTGATCATGTAGGGACGTGTGGAAAGCGGGTTCAAAAGTCTATGAAGCATAGATTGGGTCATGTTCTGCGCGCACGTGGTGCCGCACTGACCGGCGCCGTTTTGCTGAGTATCGTCGCCATCATTTTTGCACGGAGCAGTGCGCTGGCGTTCGATATTTTTAGCGGCATTTTCCGCGCTCATCCCCTGCTGCCGCTCATTCTAACTCCGGCGATTGTTGTTGCCGTTACCTATATAACGCTGAAATTTGCGCCGGAAGCCAAAGGATCGGGGATTCCCCAGGTGATGGCGGCCAGCCATCGGCACAAACCGGCGGGAGGGGGTCAGCTGCTTTCGCTGCGCACGGCCGGTTTCAAAATTTCGGGGACGATTGCAATGCTGCTGGCTGGCGGCGCTGTCGGTCGCGAGGGGCCAACCGTGCAGATCAGCGCAGCGGTGCTCACGGCCGTGTACCGCTGGTTTCGCGTTCCGGTTACTTCGGGTGTGATTATTGCAGGCGGTGCCGCCGGCGTGGCCGCAGCGTTCAACACGCCGCTCGCCGGTGTGGCATTCGCGATCGAAGAGCTGGCCAGCGCCTTCGAGCAGCGCGTTGCCGTCTATGTGATGGCCACGGTCATGCTGTCCGGCCTGGTTTCACTGGGGCTGGACGGCGATTATGTCTATTTTGGCGCAATGAGCGTTTCGCTTTCCCTCAGGTCGATGCTGATGATCGCGCCTGTCGCCGGTATTCTGGGCGGATTGGCGGGTGGCCTGTATGCCCGGACACTTGTCGCCTTTAGCTGGTCCCGCGCGCCGATTTTCAGGGCAGCGCGGCAGCATCCGCTGGTGTCCGCGCTGATCTGTGGGCTTATCATTGCCCTCACCGGGGAGGCCACGCACGGGCTGAGCTGGGGCACAGGCTATGAGACCACGCAGGCCTTGCTCAAGGGGCATACGGCATCATTACTGTTTGGGCCGGGCAAATTCATCGCCAGTCTGGCAACGGCCCTGAGCGGGGCGCCGGGGGGAATTTTTGCTCCATCCTTATCGGTCGGCGCCGGCCTTGGTCAGTTGATCGCGCAGATGTTTCCCGGCGCATCACCGGGTGCCATTGTCTTGCTTGGCATGGTTGGTTATTTTACCGGCGTGGTGCGCGCCCCTTTGACCGCCGTCATCATCATGATGGAAATGACGGCCAATCGCACCATGATTCTGACCCTTTTTGCGACCGCATTGATTGCCGACGGGGTGAGCGCGCAGATTATGCGCCCCAAATTATACCACACCCTCTCGCGGCGATTCCACCATTCTGAGGCGGACACAAACCCGGCGCGCTGAATCGCGCCCAAAAGGGTTCGGGCGCGGGGCCATACGCGGGGCCATATCAAACCCGTAAATGGAAAGGGCCGTCAGGTGCATCACTTCGAAACGCCGGATGATGCGGCTGCAACTGTGATATTTTTACCGCATTCATTCCCTAAAATGGTTTCGCAGACCATAATCCGCATTTCAGTCACAGATATTTGTTTTCTTTAAGATTGCTGCAAAGTTCAGGTTCTAGGCCCGGCACAGCGCCTAACGGTGACGTGACACGTTACGCAGCGCTGGCGCTTGAATCAATCGATCGATGATAATTGGGAGGGATATTATGACTAAAATTGGTAAGGCTCAGGGTACGCTGCAGCACTTGGCAGGCACCGTCATCGTCCTGCGGTTTCAGGTGGAACGGCACTCGATGCACTGGTAATAGCGCTTGGCTTTCAGGCGACTCCGGAATTCGCCCAGGAGGTCTCTTCCAGCGCGCCGCCAGCCAGCGATCAGACTGAAACCATTGTCGTTACGGGTTCACGTATTGCGCGGCGCGATTATCAGGCCGACAGCCCGATCCCGCCCCTGAGCAGCGCCGCGATTGCGGCAGCAGGCTGTTCCATTTAACCGAAGTAGCGAAATTAAAGCCTTCGCATCACATCGCAATTTCAGGGTTATCATCTGGAAATATCATGAAAATCCAGTGTCCGGCTCCAACCTCAACGCTATAGTTATCAGATTCGATGCAAGCAGGACAGGATAAAATGGCAGACAGGAACATCAGCCGACCCGGCACACACCATGACCATTGCGAAACCGTGCAGCGGGCTTATGAGGAGCGGATGCTCCGCACGAGACAACCAAAGCCATGCGCATAATCGCAACATGACCCTGACAACGCTTCAGACTGTGTTGCTCGGGCTGATCCTGTTGTCCTGGATTACGGTGGCAGGCTGGGCGGCGTTTTCAGGATTGCAATGGCGTCAGCGGAATAAATTTGCGGTCAATCAGGCCGACCGGCTGGCGCTTCTGCTGGAATCAGCACCGGCGCTGCCGATGATGGTCAAGGCGGATGGCCGGATAGAAGCGCCGCCGCGTCTTGCCGACTGGCTGGGGCTGACCAGCGCGCCCGCCTTTCTAACCGATCTGTCGGGGGAAGGACGGGGGCTGGCGCGTGAGGATGCCGCCGCGCTTGGCGCCGATGTGATAACGGCGCAACGCGCTGGCCGAAGTTTCACGCGTGCTTTCCGGGTGCAGGGTTCATCACGGACAATTCTGGTGCGTGGCGCGCAGGCGGCCTCCGGGCTGGCGGCAAGCGGCGGGGTTGTGCTCTGGTTTTTTGATGCAACCGAGAGTCAGGCCGAAATAGGGCGACTGGGGCGCGCGCTGGTCGAAACCGAAGCACGGATTGATTCGCTCGCGACACTGATCGAGGCAGCGCCAATTCCGATGTGGCATCGCGGTCCGGATCTTGCGCTGCGTGTCGTCAACACTGCTTATTGGCGCGCGGTGGAGGCAAAGGACGCAGCGGATGCGGTGGCGCGCCAGCTTGAACTGGTCGAGAATACGGAAAGTTACCGCCCGATGAGTGCGGCGGCGCACGCACGCGACAGCCAATCACGCACCGAGGACCGGGTGCCTGCGACAATCGACGGCAAACGCCGCATGATGCGGCTGGTCAATGTTCCGGTCGGCGAACTGGGTGTTTCGGGCTACGCACTCGACATCGACGAACTTGAGCAGGCACAGGTCGAATTGCGTCATTTCTCGGATTCTCAACGCAAAATGCTCGATCAGCTTTCGGCAGGGGTTGCGCAATTCGGCAAGGATCGCAAGCTGGTGTTCTGCAATCTGCCGTTCCGGCGGATATTCGCGCTCAAATCTGACTGGCTCGGCAACAGTCCCGAATTTGATCGGGTGCTGGAGCGGATGCGTGAGGCCGGACGGGTGCCCGAAGCGCGCGACTTTCCGGCATGGAAAATAGAGAAGCGTGCATGGTTTGATACAGCGTCGGGCGCGCGTGAGGAATCATGGCTTTTGCCCGGCGGCCAGCATGTCCGCGTTCTGGTGCAGCCCTCGCCGGATGGCGGCATTCTGGTTGTGTTCGAGGATCGCACCGAACATGCCCAACTGGCAAGCGCGCGCGACACCTTGCTGCGCGTACGTACGGCAACGTTTGAAAATCTGTTTGAAGCCGTTGGGGTGTTCGAGGCCGATGGCCGCCTGCACCTCTGGAATGCGCGCTTCGGGCAAATCTGGGGCTTTGATGATGCCATGCTGACCAGCCATCTTCATGTTGACAAGCTCGCTGAAATCGCTGCCGCCCGGCTGACCAGCCCGACCCGTGCTGCACTCATTCGCGATATGGTGCGTGCCGCCACGCAAGAGCGCAAAATGCGCAGCGGGCGACTTGCGCTCAAGGATGGGCGACACTTCGAATTTGCCGGCGTGCCACTGCCCGATGGCAATGCATTGTTTGCTATGCTCGACATCACCGACAGCCGCAAGGTTGAACAGATGTTGCGCGATCGGGCCGATGCACTGGAGGAGGCGGATCGCCTGAAATCGGCGTTTTATGCACGTATGGGCTATGAATTGCGCACGCCATTGACCTCAATTGCCGGTTTCGCCGAAATGCTTGAGAAAGGCTATGCTGGTGTGCTTGAGCCGCTGGCGCAGGATTATGTCGGGGCAATCGGCACAGCTGTCGAGCGTCTGGGTGGGTTGATCGATGATGTCCTCGACCACACTCAGGGCACAGTGGCATCCGAATCCAACCCGGCGCTGGAGCGAACCGAATTTGCTGCATTCATGCGGGAAATTGCGCGCGACTACGCACAGCAGCGCAGCACAGGCAATGTTGATTTTGAGCAGGAGATAAAATCTGATTCCGGCGTGCTGCAGCTGGATAAGGCACGCCTGCACAGCGCGGTTTTTGCGATGCTTGATGTCGCATTCTCGCAAACCCCAGCGCAGGGCCGCGTTCTGCTCCATGTGAGCGGTGATGCAAAGCATGTGCGGGTTATCGTTTCGGATAATGGCCAGGGTTTCGATACGGACGCTCTGCACAGTCTTATGACGCAGGAATCTTTGCGCACGCTTGGGGGGCGCCAGCCGGGCGGGGCCGGCGCACTGGTGCAGGTGCGCGCGATAATTGAAGCGCATGGCGGCACCCTTACCCTTGCTTCCGAAATTGGCGTGGGCACGATGATAACCGCTGAATTGCCGCGCAAATGATACTGGGTTCTGCGGCAGAAACCGAATCATGCGGCGCTGCTTGCGCAAAGCTGCTTCGTGCGGGGGACATCATTACGCTTTCGGGGGCGCTTGGCGCTGGCAAAACCACGTTTGCACGCGGGCTATTGCGCGGCCTCGGCTACGCGGGGGAGGTCGTCAGCCCGAGCTTTGCACTGGTCGTTCCCTATGATCCCCCAGAGGTCGGCCTGCCGGTGCTGCATGTCGATCTATACCGGCTTGGGCATAGTGAAGATTTGACCGAACTGGGGCTGGATGATGGACTGGCGCAAGGTGCGCTCATCATCGAATGGCCCGAACGTCTTCGGGATGGTTGCTATCCGGAGGCGCTCGCAGTGCAGTTTGAAATGATTGACGGACAACAGCGCCGCCTGACCGCGTCCTCACCACCGACTTGGAAGAAAAGATGGCCCTATCCAGCATGACCCCCCCCAAATACGCCGAAGCATTTCTTCATCAGGCCGGATGGCAGGATGCCACAATCCTGCCGCTTGCCGGTGATGCCTCGTTCAGGCGCTATTTCAGGGTGCGGCGGGGGGCGGATAAGGCAGTGCTGATGGATGCGCCGCCGCCGCATGAAGACCCGCGTCCGTTCATCGCTATTGCGCAGGGTCTGGCTGCACAGGGGTTCCGCACGCCGCGCATTCTGACGCACGATCTGGCGCTAGGGCTGGTGCTGCTTGAGGATTTCGGTGATGTGCGGATGCGCGAGCGGCTTGATGCGGATCCGGATCGGGAAGCGGACATCTACCGCGCGGTGGTGGATCTGCTGGTTGAACTCGGGCGCCACCCCGCGCTTGCGCTTGCGCCCTATGATCTGGCGGCATATCAGCGGGAAACTGCGCTGTTTATCGACTGGTACTGCCCGGCTCTCGGCCTTGATGTTGATGCGCAGGGCTTCGTGGCAGCCTGGGAGCAGGTGTTGTACCCCGTCGTAGCGGCCCAGAATCCCCCTGTTACGGTTTTGCGCGATTATCATGCCGAGAATATCATGCTGCTCGGGGATGCGAACATTGTCTCAACGCTCGGCCTGCTTGATTTTCAGGATGCGCTCGCCGGCCATGCCGCTTATGATCTGGTGTCGATGTTGCAGGATGCGCGCCACGCGGTTTCTGCCGATCTTGAGCAGCAGATGCTGGCGCATTATTGCGCAGCAACCGGTGCCGGTGCGGCGTTCATTGATGCCTACCATATCCTTGGTGCGCAGCGGAATGTGAAGATACTGGGCATTTTCACGCGCCTGTGGAAGCGCGACAACAAACCGCATTACAGGGTGTTTCAGCCGCGCGTCTGGGCCTATCTGGAGCGCGATCTCGAATATCCGGTACTGGCCCCGGTCCGGGACTGGTTCGTGGCTAATGTGCCCCATGAAATGCGCGCCGCAGCGTGGAGCCGTGATGGCAACTGAAATCAACACAGCGATGGTGATGGCGGCGGGCCTCGGCAAGCGGATGCGGCCGTTGACCGCAACGCGACCAAAGCCACTCATCCGCGTGGCCGGCAAGGCGCTGATCGATCATGTGTTCGAGCATCTGCTGGCAGCGGGGGTGGAGCGCATTATTGTCAATGTCCACTATCTAGCCGACGCGGTGGAAGCGCATCTGGCGCGCTATGCTCACCGGGTGGAGCTGATTTTTTCGGATGAGCGGGTGACGCTGCTCGAAACCGGTGGCGGCATGATGCACGCAAGATCATGGCTGGGGGATGCACCCTTTTTTTGTGTCAATGCAGACAATTTCTGGATTGATGGCGCGGTACCATCGCTTGATATGTTGCGCGCGCGCTGGGATCTGGAAGCGATGGATGCGCTGTTGCTGCTCGTGCCACTGGCGCACGCGCAGTGCCATGGCGGGCGCGGCGATTTTCATATGGATGCGCTTGGCCGGATTGCGCGGCGCAAGCATGGGCGTGTCGCGCCCTTTGTGATGTCCGGGGTGCAGATTCTCAACCCGGCGATTTTGGCCGATCCGCCCGGCGCGATATTTTCGACCAATATATTCTGGGATCGCGCCATTGCCCGGCAGCGGTGCTACGGCATAGCGCATTCCGGCTTGTGGTTCGATGTCGGCACACCGCAAGCCCTTCCCGTCGTGGAAGCCGCGCTGGCTGATGGCTAGGCGCGGCGCGCCCTCGATTTATAATATTCCGGCGCACCGGGCTTTTGCTGATTCGCTGGTTGCAGGTGTTTTGTCTCTCTATGCCGCTGATAAGCTGCGGCTGGCGCGCGGGGCGATCCTGCTGCCCAATGACCGAGCCGTGCGCGCGGTGCGTGATGCTTTTGTAAGACAGTCCGAAGGTGGTGTACTGTTGCCCCGGCTGGTGCCGGTTGGGGATGCCGAGCTTGAAGCACGGGTGAGCACAGCACTGGATCCGATTGGTGATGATGCCGTGCCGCCGGCGATCGACCCCTTGCAGCGCCAGTTGCGTCTTGCGCGGCTGATCCAGACTCAGCGCGCCCTTGCCCGCACGCCGATTGATGCCGCAACCGCAATGCGGCAGGCGGCGGATATGGCACATGCCATGGATGAGCTTATTATCTACCAGATCGACCCGACGCGGTTATGTGCGCTTGAATTTACGCCTGAACTGGCGGTGCACTGGCAAGTCGCGCTGGCTGAATTCGCTCAAATTCTCTCGGTCTGGCCGGATATATTGCGCGAACTCGGTTATATCGAGTTGACCGAGCGGCGCAATCGACTGCTCGGAAACCTTGCCCGGCGCTGGCGCACCCATCCGCCACAGGATTTTGTGATTGCGGCCGGGATCAGCACTAACGCGCCCGCCATTACCGCGCTGCTCCACGTCATTGCGCGGCTGCCACAGGGAAAAGTCGTTCTGGCAGGGCTTGATCGGCATATGCCGGAAGCGGACTGGGATTTGCTCGCGGCGGATTGTCCCGGGATGCATGCAACCCACCCGCAGTCCCAACTTCATCTTATGCTCGATGCGCTTAAAGCGCCCCGCGCGCTCGTAAAAATTTGGCCGCACGCAAGCCTGGCAGACTCGCCTGCACAGCGCAGCAAGGTATTGAGCCATGCGCTTGCACTGCCCGAGCGCACACGCGACTGGTGGCGGCTGACATCTTCGGAAACGCGTCTTCCCGGCGTGCGGATTGCCTGCGCAGACAATCCCGACCACGAAGCACAGATTATCGCCCTGGCGCTACGTCAGGCGCTGGACATTCCCGAACGCCGCGCTGCGCTGGTGACGCCTGATCGGGGTTTGGCCGGGCGGGTAATTGCACACCTGCAACGATGGAGGGTTATGGCAGATGATTCTGCCGGTGTTCCACTGTCTGAATCAGGGATTGGCACGCTGCTGACTGCGTTGCTTGAGGCCGTGGCAAGCAGGTTTGAACCCGTTGCGCTCATGACTCTGCTCAAGCACCGAATGATTCGCGGCGGCGATGGTCGGCTGCAATGGCTGGACAATGTGCGCGGGCTTGATCTTGCCCTGCGCGGGCCGCGCCCAGGCCCCGGACTGGATGGCTTAACCGGCAAACTTCAGAAAGATGATGAGGATACGTCTGTAAAGCGAAGTAATGTAATGGTTTTCTGGAATGAAGTATGCGCCATGCTTGCGCCGCTGGATCAGGCGGTTTCGGATGATGCCCTTAACTTGTCCAAGGTCATCGCAGCAGCGCGGCAGACGGTTTCCGATCTCTGCGGGGAGCAGGCCTGGTCGGGAGCGGCGGGACGCGCCGCCGCCGACCTGATCGAAACGATTGAAACGCAGGCCCCGATCGGGCCAGGGGATGTGAGCCGCGACGCGCTGGTACAACTGATTGGGGACATGCTGCACGCTGTCAATGTGCGTCCCGCCGCCAGCTTGCACCCGCGCATTTCGATCTGGGGTTTGCTGGAAGCCAAACTACAAACGGCGGATCTCATCATCCTGGGCGGATTGAACGAGGGAGTCTGGCCCCGGCAAATCAGCCCTGATCCATGGCTTGCGCCACGCATAAGGCGGGCATTTGGCCTGCCCGATCCGGAATCACGCATCGGTGTTGCGGCGCATGATCTTGTCGGTGCAATGGGCGCGAAAGACGTGCTGCTGACCCGGGCGCAGCGTGATGCGCGCGCCGCAACCATTCCCTCAAGGTTCTGGCTGCGTCTTGAAGCCCTGACCGGCGGCCTGCCCGATTGTGCGGCTGATTATGAACGCTGGGCAAAAATGATTGATATTCCCCAGCAAATGTATTGCGCCGCGCCGCGCCCGGCGCCGGTTGTGCCTGCACCCTATCGTCCCAAAGCCATTCGGGTGACCGAAGTGGATATGCTGCGTAGTGATCCCTATGCCTTTTACGCCAGTAAAATCCTCAAGCTTGATCCGCTCGAACCGCTCGACGCCGAGCCCGATGCGGCATGGCGCGGCACACTGGTCCATGCCGCGCTCGAAAACTGGGCGAAAGAGGATCATTATCGCACCGAAGCCCTTGTGCCACAATTCGTCCGGGTGATCGGTGCTGCACATCTGCATCCGCTGGTCACGCGCCTGTGGCAGCCCCGTTTTTTTGAAGCGGCAGAGTGGATTGCCGCACGGGTTGCCACCGACAAAGCAGCGGGGAGAGTGCCGGTAGCGGCTGAAGTCAAGGGGCAGATAGATGTCAGCGGGATCACACTCAGGGGTCGGCTTGACCGGGTGGATCGCAATGCTGATGGTTCGCTGACGGTGATCGATTATAAAACGGGAGCCCCTCCCGAATCCGGACAGGTGCAGGCCGGCCTTACCTCGCAGCTTGGACTGATCGGTTATATGATCGGGCAGGGAGGCTTCGAAGGGGTAGAAGGTGCGCCGGTAGAGTTGGAATATTGGTCACTCGCGCGTGACCAGAAAACGGGCAATTACGGGTATGTCACTTCAATTCTGAAAAAGGATGAAGCCGCGACTGCGGTGATGAAACGCGCACAGGACGGTTTGGTCGATGCGATCAACACCTGGCTGATCGGGGATGCCCCGTTTTCGGCCAAGCTCCATCCTGAATATGCCTTTTCGCGCTATGATGCACTGATGCGCTATGACGAATGGGCCGGGCGATGACAAACCCTGCGGCTCCGCTTGCGCAACTGACCCCGGAACAGTGCCAAGCATCAATGCATAACCGCAATGTCTGGCTCACCGCATCGGCGGGAACAGGCAAAACCCAGGTGCTGGTGGCACGGGTGCTGCGCCTGCTGCTGAACGGGGTCGCCCCGGAAGCCATTCTGTGCCTGACGTTCACCCGCAACGGTGCCGCCGAAATGGCAACGCGCATCCAGTCGCGGCTAGCGATGTGGGTGCGGGCAAGTGCCAAATTTGTCCATGCCGATCTGGCGGCACTGGATGAAAAGCGCGACGCAACGGCAATCGAGAAAGCGCGCGGGCTGTTTGCACGGGTTCTGGATGCGCGCGGCGGTGGCTTGCGGATCATGACGATCCACAGCTTTTGCCAAACGCTGCTGGCAGCCTTTCCCGCCGAGGCCGGGCTACCTCAGGGGTTTCGCGCCCTTGACGAAGCCGAAACCAGGGCGCTGGCGCGTACGGTGCTCGCGGATCTGATTGTGGAGGCCCATGACAGGCGCGATACCGCACTGCTCGATCGATTTGCACGATTTGTGCGGGTGCAGGGCGAGCAGGGGGTTCATACCTATCTTGACGGCTGTGCCCGTCATGGCCCGGCATTGATCGCGCTCGGCGCCGGTATCGAAGCGCAGGTCCGCCGAAAGCTTGGCCTGCCAGCCGAAGACGTGATGCCAGACATCGTGGCACGCTGTAGTGATGATGCACCTGGCTTTCAGTTGTTGATTGAAATTCAGCAGGCCAATCGCGACTGGAATACAAAAAACGGAGAAAATCGTGCTGAACAGATTGAGGAATGGTTCGAACTCAGTCCGGACGCCCGAGTGCGAAATCTCGATCAACTGATTGAGGTCTGGCGCAGGAAGGATGGGGGATGGCGTTCGTTTGAAAAGAAATTCGCTCCGCAGGACCCTGACTATGAAAGTATTTGCCATGCGGCGGATGACTATTACTCAGGGCTTAGAACGCTGATCCGGCTTCAGCAGCTTGCTGGAAGACTAACCGACCAGCTCATGATCGGCCAGCGCTATGCACAGGCCCTTGCCAAAGCCAAGGCACTGACGGGTGTGGTTGATTTTGACGATCTGATCCGGATTACAGTGGCGTTGCTGCACACACCCGGAATGGGAGACTGGATTCGCTACAAACTGGATCAGGGCACGGATCATATTCTGGTTGACGAAGCGCAGGATACCAATGAACAGCAATGGGCCATTATTGAGGCTCTGGCCGAGGAATTTTATGCGGGCGATGGTGCCAAAGACGGAATTTCACGCACCTTGTTCGTGGTAGGAGACGCCAAACAGGCCATCTTTAGCTTTCAGGGGACCAATCCCCATGCGATGTTTGGGGCACAGCAGACTTTTGCAGCGCATGCACGCGATGTCGGGCATGATTTTTTCGATCTGGACCTGAGCCGCTCCTATAGATCGTCACCGCCGATCCTCGCCTTTGTCGATGCAGTGATCGAAGCCGTCGGCGCATCGGGCATGGGTTTAGAGGTGCCGTCAAGACGACATATCGCCGCGCAAGGGCAGGCCGGACAGGTCCTGCTGCTGCCGCCTGTTGTTCGCGTTGACGACGAAACCGCGCTTTCGACGCAGATGCGCCTTGCAAACATGATCGCAGCACGGATCATGGATTCGCTTGATCCGGTGCACGGGTTATGGCTCGAGAGCCGGGGTGGTGCGCGCTCAGGGCGGCGTCGGTTGCGGCCTGCCGACATCATGATCTTGTTGCGCGGACGCGGCGAACTTGCGGAATTGCTGGTCACACGGATACAGGTTGCCGGCATTCCGGTTGCTGGCGTGGACCGGCTGCGCCTGAATGCGCCACTTGCCGTGCGCGACATCATGGCCGCCATCCGGTTTGCGCTGCAACCTCATGATGATCTCAATCTCGCCTGCCTGCTGGTTTCCCCGCTCATTGGCTGGGATCAGGATAAGCTCATGCACACCGCTATAGTGGCACGCAAAACTTCGCTCTGGACGCATGTGCGCACCACTGCATCACCAGAAACGGTGGATCTGCTGGTCGAACTGCTCAATCTTGGTGATCGCTTGTCACCCTCGGCGTTCATTGCCACCCTGCTGAGCGGCTCGATGAATTTGCGCCGGAAACTCTATTCACGCTTCGGGCTAGAAGCGCGCGATCCGGTTGATGAACTGCTCAATGCCGCACACCGGTTCGAACAGAATGTCGCACAGAGTTTGCAGATGTTTCTCGACTGGTTCGAGCGCGGTGACATTGACATCAAGCGTGAGGGGCTGGCCGATCAGAATGCCGTGAAAATCATGACAGTTCATGCTGCGAAGGGACTGCAAGCGCCGATGGTGATTTTGGCCGATGCAACGCGCGATCCGCAACGGGGACGGCCCGACCAGCAGCTTGATTGGTCTTTGCAAGAGGTTACCGTACCCATCTCGCTCCCGCCGAAAGTTGATCGGCTTGGCAGCATCGCCGAAGCTGCGGTATTTGCACAGAAACTAGATATGGAGGAGCATTGGCGACTGCTATATGTCGCGTTGACGCGGGCCGAGGAGCATTTGATTATCGCTGGTGTTGAACCGCAAAAGAAATCGACAGAAGATTTGAGCTGGTACGGCAAAACCCGTGAGGCCATGCTGAGCCTCAACATCATGCCGGATACGGATGGCATCTGGGCTTATGGTCGGTCCGCCGGCAGCGGCGTTGCTGACAAACCGGCGGTTACCAGCGCTGGGCACTGTCTGGAGGAACCCGCCTGGTTGCATAGTCCGGCCCCGCGAGAAGCAAGCCCGCCACGCCCGCTCATCCCGTCGGCGATCATGGCGGATCACAGTGCTGACCCGCCACCCGATGCCCTATTACAGGAGGCCGCCGCGCGCGGTCGCATTCTGCATACCCTTTTTGAGCGCCTGCCGGCCGTTGCGCCTTCTACCCGCGCGGCAGCAGCAGATCTCTGGCTTGAGAAAAATGCAGGATTGAACGATGCAGAGGCCCGTGCCGCGCTCATCAGCGATGCTTTGGCGATCATCGATAATGCCGACTATGCCAGTTTATTCGGCCCGGATACGCTCGCCGAAGCGCCTTTGGCGGGCGTCGTTGACGGTGTGGTTATTTCGGGAACGGTTGACCGGTTGCGAATCTGTTCTGATGCCATCCATCTCGTCGATTTCAAGACGACACGGCGGCCACCGCGCAACCTTGACGCCATTCCCGAGGCGCATCTGCGCCAGATGGCGGCCTATTGCGCCGTGCTGGAGCAGATTTTCCCGGACCGGCCCGTGCAGGCGGGCCTGCTTTACACGTCTGGTCCTGTTCTGTTTACCCTCGATAATGCTCTGCTCGCGCGCCACAAGCCAAGCTTGGGGACGGAACAGCATGTTTTGCACGGAGACGCTTGAGAAACGCGCGTTAACTTCCTAGATGCAAGCCAAAGGAGAAAACATATGGCGACGTTGAAAGTGAACGACGACAGTTTTTCGGACGATGTACTGGGTGCATCAACGCCGGTTCTGGTAGATTTCTGGGCACCTTGGTGTGGGCCGTGCAAGCAGATTGCGCCCGCGCTTGAAGAAATCAGCGAAGAGTTGGCCGGCAAAGTGACTGTCGCCAAGCTCAATATCGACGACAATCCAGCGACGGCCACCCATTTCGGCGTGCGTTCGATCCCGACCATGATCCTGTTCAAAAATGGAATGCCGGCTGCTACCAAAATCGGGGCCGCGCCGAAATCCTCGCTCAAAACCTGGCTCGAAAGCGCGATTTAACTCCGGTAATCGGCGTTGATGCTGATATAGCCATGGGTCAGGTCGCACGTCCACACTGTGGCGCGCCCCTGTCCCAGCCCCAGATCAACGCCGATGTCGATGTCGCTGCCCTTCAGATGCGCGGCGACCGGGTGCTCGTCATAGCCTTCCACCACCACGCCATTCGCGGCAACCAAGGTCGTGCCAAAACGGATCGCGAGTTTGTCCCTGTCCGCTGGCTCACCCGCTTTGCCGACCGCCATCACCACCCGGCCCCAGTTGGCGTCCTCGCCCGCAATAGCTGTTTTGACGAGGGGCGAATTGGCAATAGAAAATGCTATTTTGCGCGCACTTGTATCAGAAATTGCACCAGATACTTGAATTTCGATGAACTTGGTTGCGCCCTCACCATCTCGCACGACGAGATGCGCAAGCTGGCGGCAGAGATCAGCGAATGCGGCGGCGAACGCATCGGCGCCCGCATCATCAGCCGATGTGAGCGGCGCATTGCCCGCCTTTCCGGTCGCGAACGCGAGCACGGTGTCGCTGGTCGAGGTATCGCTGTCCACGGTAATGCTGCCGAAGCTGCCTGGGTTGGCCATGTTCAAGCAATGCTGGAGGAAAGCGGGCGAAACAGCGGCATCGGTGAAGATATAGCCGAGCATCGTCGCCATATCCGGCGCGATCATGCCACTGCCTTTTATGATGCCGACGAGGTTGACGGTGACGCCGCCGACTACCGCTTGCGCGACGGCGCCCTTGGGAAAGGTATCTGTGGTGCTGATCGTGCGTGCAGCGTCTTCCCAGGAGCATGGAGGCGCAGAGAAGGCGACGGCCAGCCCCGCCTGCGCCTTGTCCTGCGGTAACGGCACCCCGATCACGCCGGTGGACGACACAAACACTTCTTCCTCCGCACAGCCGCAATACGCGGCCGCCATGCCAACAATCCCCGCCACCGCATCGCGCCCGCGCGCGCCGCTGAAGGCATTGGCGTTGCCTGCGTTGACGATCAGCGCACGCGCCCTGCCTGCATTAAGGTGCGCGCGGCACAGCTCAACCTCGGGAGACGGGCAGGTCGAGCGGGTGGTAATCCCCGCCACCGCCGTTCCCTCGGCGAGAGTGATGAAGGTCAAATCACAGCGGCCCCAATCCTTATAACCCGCGCGCGCTATGCGGCATTCCACGCCGTCAATAGTGGGCATGGCAGGGAAGGGGAGCGCGAGCGGAGAGACGGGGGATGACATGGGGAAACCAATAATCACCTCGTTGCCGCTGTCAATTGACACTTCTCCCCCCAATCCCTATCTCGCGCGGGAACGATAATGGTTAACGCGAGCGCTTGCCGCGCCGCAATAGTACAGGATTTTCAATGCTCGCTGGCATCGCCAAAGCCGTGTTCGGCTCGTCTAATGATCGTTATGTCAAGTCACTGGGCAAGACGGTCGCCCGGATCAACGCCTTTGAATCTGAAATCGAGGCGCTGACCGACGCCGGACTCGCCGAACAGACTGTCAAGTTCCGCGCGCGGCTCGATGCGGGTGAGGATCTGGATGATTTGCTCCCCGAGGCATTCGCGACGGTGCGCGAGGCCGCACGTCGCGTGCTCGGACAGCGCCATTATGATGTTCAGATGATCGGCGGTATTGTGCTCCATCGTGGTGAAATTGCCGAAATGCGCACGGGTGAGGGCAAGACGCTGGTGGCGACGCTCGCCTGCTATCTCAACGCGCTGCCCAAAGCCGGGGTGCATGTCGTCACGGTCAATGATTATCTGGCGCGGCGCGATGCCGACTGGATGGGCCGCGTGTATAAATTCCTCGGGCTAACGGTGGGCGTGATCGTCCCCAACCTGAGTGATGAGGAACGGATGGATGCCTATAATGCCGACATCACCTATGCCACCAACAATGAGCTGGGCTTTGATTATCTGCGCGACAATATGAAATATGAACGCGAGCAGATGGTGCAGCGGCCATTTAATTTTGCGATTGTCGATGAGGTTGACTCGATCCTGATCGATGAGGCGCGCACGCCGCTGATTATCTCCGGCCCGACCGACGACAAAACCGAACTTTACATGGCGGTGCACGCGGTCGTCACACAGCTTGTGGCGGCAGATTATGAAGTGGATGAAAAAACCAAGTCGATCATTCTGACCGAAGACGGCACCGAGAAAGCTGAGCGTTTGCTCGAACGCGCTGGGTTGATCGAAGGGACCAATCTGTATGACTTCGAAAATACGCAGATCGTGCATCACATCAATCAGGCGCTGCGTGCCAATGTTATTTTCAAGCGTGATACGGATTATATCGTCAAGGATGGAAAAGTTGTCATCATCGATGAATTTACTGGGAGAATGATGGACGGACGGCGCTGGTCTGATGGCCTGCACCAGGCGGTTGAAGCCAAGGAGGGCGTGGACATCGAGGCCGAAAACCAGACACTGGCCTCGATCACCTTCCAGAATTATTTTCGCATGTACCCAAAAATCGGCGGCATGACCGGCACAGCCGCGACCGAAGCTTCTGAGTTCCATGACATTTACAAGCTCAATGTTGTCACTATCCCGACCAATCTTCCGGTGCAGCGGCGCGACGAAGAGGATGAGTTCTACAAAAATACGCATGACAAATTCGGCGCCATCGCGAAAATGATCCGGGAAAAGGCGCACGCTGGTCAGCCGGTGCTGGTAGGCACGGTATCGATTGAAAAGTCGGAATTGCTCTCGGAATTTCTCAACAAGGCCGGGGTTGAACATGCCGTGCTCAACGCGCGCTTCCATGAACAGGAAGCGCATATCGTGGCGCAGGCCGGACGGCTGGGGCG
>JAGWQR010000031.1 GCA_028869975.1 Alphaproteobacteria bacterium
ATATTCTTTTCGATCGCGACACGGCCAACATAAAGCTGAACGGGACGCTCCAGCGAAGTCATAGCCGGATGCATCGGCTTGTCCGGCCCAAACCGCTTGAGATCAACGCCGCGTGACCAGCGATGCGTTTGCTGTATGCCATGTGCTTTAAGTTCGTCTTCAAGGCCCTGCGTTGCGACAAGCACGCGATTGGATGGAGCATGAAACCGGTTCAGGATTGGCCAGATAAGATCAGGAGACAACCCTGTACGCACGGCGATATATTCGGGGAAGCGGGTATGGAAACTGGAGTTAAACCCCTTCTTTTTGCGTACGCACCAATTGCGCGCCGCCCAGCCGAGTGGCCCCTCAGTGGCTATATGGACAGCATCGGGGCCAAAGTCGCGCAACATTGTGGCCAATGTCCAGGGGGCAACGACCAGCTTGATCTCCGGATAACCCGGGCAAGGGACTGTAGTGAACCGATCGGGGCTGATGATCTCCAGTGTATGCCCATCGGCGCGCAACATCGTCACAATCTGCTGCAAGGTGCGCACCACGCCATTGACTTGCGGCGTCCAGGCGTCTGTCACTAGGGCAATGCGCATGGCGCGTCACTCTAGCGCCGGTTTATACCCGCGCAAGAGTAGACGCATTGCCAAGCATGATTTTAGCTTTCGTCGTTCATGAATGCGGGGTTGAAAGCGGGTGTCGGGCCATCATCATCGCCGCCCGAGCGCTCACGGCGCCCTTCGTTTCTGGGGCCACGATCACCCCGGTCACGGTTGCCGCCATCACGACGCGGACCCCGGTCACGATCACGGCCGCCACGATCCCCGCGCGGGCCGCGATCCGAGCGCGGTTCACGCGGCTCTCGTGCCGGACGGGTATCTTCCAGCTCGGCACCGGTGTCCTGATCGACGACGCGCATCGACAGGCGCACTTTGCCCCGGCCATCGATCTCGACGACCTTGACCTTGACCTCCTGCCCTTCCTTGAGCACATCGCCAACCTTCTCGACCCGCTCGTTGCGGATTTCGGAAACATGGACGAGACCATCGCGCCCGCCCATGAAGTTCACGAACGCGCCAAAATCAACCAGCGTGACGACCTTACCATCATAGATTTTGCCCACTTCCGGTTCTTCGACAATGCCGAGAATCCAGTTTTTCGCGGCTTCGATCTGGCTGAGGTCAGACGAGGAAATCTTGATGATGCCCTCGTCGTCAATATCCACCTTCGCGCCGGTGGTCGCGACAATCTCGCGAATCACCTTGCCGCCGGTACCGATGACGTCACGAATTTTGGATTTGTCGATGTTGATCGTTTCGATGCGCGGCGCATGGGCGGAGAGTTCGGTGCGGGTTTCGCCCAGCGCCTTGTTCATTTCACCCAGAATGTGCGCGCGGCCGTCCTGGGCCTGGTTGAGCGCCTTCTCAAAGATTTCCTTGGTGATGCCCGCGACCTTGATGTCCATCTGCATCGTGGTGATGCCTTCAGACGTGCCACCCACCTTGAAATCCATGTCGCCGAGATGATCTTCGTCACCGAGAATGTCAGAGAGGATGGTGAAATCCTTGCCCTCAAGGATCAGCCCCATCGCGATGCCGCTGACAGGGCGCTTGATCGGCACACCAGCGTCCATCAGGGCGAGCGAACCGCCGCACACCGTTGCCATCGATGACGACCCGTTCGATTCGGTGATGTCGCTGGTCAGGCGGATCGTGTAGGGGAACTCTTCCTTGGTGGGGAGCACGGGGTGGAGCGCGCGCCAGGCGAGCTTGCCATGCCCGATTTCACGCCGGCCCGGCGCGCCGAAGCGGCCAACCTCACCGACCGAATAGGGCGGAAAGTTATAATGCAACATGAAGCTCTCATAATGCACGCCGTTGAGGCCATCGATCATCTGCTCGGCGTCCTTGGTGCCGAGCGTGCAGGTGGCGATCGTCTGCGTCTCGCCGCGCGTGAACAGCGCCGAGCCGTGCGTGCGCGGCAGGAAGTGCGTTTCAGCCAGAATCGGACGGATTTGCGTGGTCGAGCGGCCATCGATGCGCTTGCCGGTCTTGATAATCCCGGTGCGGACAATCTCGGCCTCAAGCTTCTTGATGAGCTTGATCCCGGCCATCACCTCCTGCGGGGACAGGCCGTCTTCCGTGAACATCGTCTTGGCCTTGTCGCGGGCGGCGTTGAGCGCATCGGCGCGCTCGGATTTGACCGTGAGCGTATAGGCATGGGCGATGTCATCCCCAATCAGCCCCTTGAGTTTGGTTTTGAGATCGCCAAGATCGTCCTGCTTGGCCATTTCCCACGGCTCTTTTGCGGCCTGTTCGGCGAGCTTGATAATCGCTTTCACGACATCGCGGCAGGCATCATGCGCGAATATGACCGCGCCGAGCATGACGTCTTCCGAAAGCTCTTTCGCTTCCGACTCAACCATCATCACCGCATCGTGCGTGGCGGCAACAACCAGATCAAGTTCGCCTTCCGCCACTTCAGCGTCAGACGGGTTGAGGCTGTAAGTCCCATCCTTGTACCCGACGCGCGCCGCGCCGATCGGGCCCATGAACGGCACGCCTGAAATGGTGAGCGCAGCCGAAGCGGCGACCATTGCGACGATATCCGGCTCATTTTCGCCATCATAGCTGAGCACCTGCGCGATGCAGTTGATCTCGTTGTAAAAGCCTTCGGGGAAGAGCGGGCGCACCGGCCGGTCGATCAGCCGCGAGATCAGCGTCTCGCGTTCGGTCGCGCCGCGCTCGCGCTTGAAAAAGCCGCCAGGAATGCGTCCGGCGGCGGCATATTTTTCCTGATAATGGACGGTGAGCGGGAAGAAATCCTGCCCCTCTTTCACCGATTTGGCCGCTGTGACCGCGCACAGCACCACGGTTTCGCCGAGGGTCGCGATCACCGCGCCGTCGGCCTGACGGGCAACCTTGCCCGTTTCGAGGGTTAAGGTTTTGCCGCCCCACTCGATGGTTACTTTTTTCTCGTTAAACATATATTTTCCTAACACCCGCACCGCCCTATGCGCTGCGGGGCCTCTTGGTGATGGGCATCCGGCCCATCGGTCGGTTCGGGGCGCTAATCTTGCCCCTCAAGCGCCCCGCCGAAGTGCGGGGAAACTCTATTTGCGCAGACCGAGCTTGCCGATCAGCGCAGCATAACGGCCTGTGTCAATCTTCTTGAGATAGGCGAGCAGCGAGCGGCG
This sequence comes from Alphaproteobacteria bacterium, assembly GCA_028869975.1. Lineage (GTDB taxonomy): Bacteria > Pseudomonadota > Alphaproteobacteria > Sphingomonadales > Sphingomonadaceae > JAGWQR01. The sequence continues at coordinate 3,188 of JAGWQR010000031.1, forward strand.
ATTGTTCACCAGCATCAGCAGCCCACGGCGCGAATGATTGTCCTTGGCGTGCGTTTTGAAGTGCTCGGTCAGGTTGACAATGCGTTCGGTCAGAATGGCAATCTGCACTTCCGGAGAGCCGGTGTCGCCAGCATGGCGGGCATGTTCTTTAATCAGCGCTTCCTTGCGCGTGGCCGTAATCGTCATCGCATGTCTCCGACATCGGGGTTAAAGATTGAAGCCCCGTTCCACCCGGATTTCTCCGTGCGATGCCATGACCAGCGCGGTTGGAACGTCGTCCAGTTGCGCGAAGTTCAGGCCATCGGGGGCTTCGATCCCGGCAAGCACCTTACCCTGTTTGAGCGCGGTTGCTTGTTCGGGGGTCAGGGCCAGTACCGGGATGTCGGCCAGTGCGGTCCTGAGCGGCAGAATATGTTCCGCCAGCGCGCCCCGCTTAGCAGCTTCTTCGAGAAAGTCCAGCAAAATAGTTTGGTTTAACGAAAACGGGCCAGCTTTGATGCGCCGGAGTATCGTCACATGCCCGACCGTGCCGAGCGCATGGGCAATGTCACGCGCCAGCGATCGGATGTAGGTACCCTTGGAAACGGTGGTGGAAAGGGTGAGCGTGTCGGGTGTGGTTTCAATGATGGTCAGCGCCTTAATCTCCACTGCCCGTTCCGCCAGCACCACATCCCCGCCAGCGCGGGCCAGATCATAAGCGCGCTTACCCTCTACCTTGAGCGCGGAAAAGGCAGGCGGGCGCTGGCGGATCGGGCCGGTGAAGCGCGGGAGAACGTCCTCTATTTCTACCCATCCCGGGCGCACATCGCTGCTCGCTACCACCTTGCCTTCCGCATCCAGCGTATCGGTTTCCACCCCGAACTGGATCGTAAACTCATATACCTTGTCCGCGTCGAGCATCCGGCCGGCAAGTTTGGTCGCCTCACCCACGGCAATAGGCAGCATACCGGTAGCAAGCGGATCGAGCGTGCCGCCATGCCCGACCTTGATTTTGCCATATCCCGCCTGCAGCAGGATGCGCTTGACCGCACTCACCGCCGTAGTCGAGCCCATGCCATAAGGCTTGTCGAGGATGATCCAGCCATGCATGGCGCGCGCATAGCCTCTTTGCACGCCCGCGCAAATGCGTTAGGCGCACGTGCATGGCCACGCCCGAGATTCTCGCCGCCTATCGTGATTCGATCGACAATATCGATGCCGCGCTGGTGCATCTGCTCGCCGAGCGCTTCAAGGTCACGCAGGCGGTGGGTCGTTACAAGGCGGGGAGCGGCCTGCCTCCTTCCGATCCCGCGCGCGAGGAGCGGCAGATCGCGCGGTTGCGTGCCAAGGCACTCGAAGCCAAGCTCGACCCCGATTTCACAGAGAAATTCCTGCGTTTCATCATTGACGAGGTCATCCGCCACCATGAAGGGATGCGCAGGTAAGGCTTCATTCCGCCCTCGGCAAGCGCAGCCGCACCAGCAGCCCGCCCATATCATCACTTTCCTCCAGCGCAACCGATCCGCCATAAATTTCGGCAACGTCACGCACGATGGCGAGCCCAAGCCCCGTGCCGGGTTTGGACGTATCGAGCCGCGCGCCGCGATCAAAAATACGCTCGCGCTCGGCTGCCGGAATTCCAGCCCCGTCATCCTCAATCAGCAGATCAACCCATTCTCCGGCATTACACACTGTCACAAACGCGCTGCCACCACCATATTTTGCAGCATTTTCGATCAGGTTACCGAGCATTTCGTCCAGATCCTGCCGCTCCACCCGCACCGAAAGCGTTTTCTGGCCATCCCGGTCAATACGCACATCGGGATAGAGCAGGCCGACCGCGCGTTCGACCGATTCGAGCGCTGGCCAGACAGCGGTGCGGCTCTGGACGGCACTCCGTCTGCCCACGGCGCGCGCGCGCGCAAGGTGATGATCGACCTGGCGGCGCATGGTTGCGGCTTCACGGATCACCATATCGGCAAGATTGGGGCTATTGGCCGTCGCCTCATTGACGATGACGGTGAGCGGGGTTTTGAGCGCATGTGCGAGATTGCCCGCATGGGTGCGTGCTTCTTCGGCCTGCTGCTCGTTATGCGCGAGCAGCTCATTGAGTTCATTGACCAGCGGAGCCACCTCGCGCGGCAGGCTGGACAGCGCGATCCGGCTGGCCTTGCCACTGCGCATGGCCGCGATGGCATCACGCAACTGGCGCAACGGCCACAGGCCATAAAGCGTTTGCAGCGTTGCCATCAGGATCAAGCCCAGCCCGAGCACCAGGAAGCTGACGATCAGAACCCTGCGCAGTTTGGCGATATTGCTATCCAGCTCTGCTGAGCTTTCCGCGACCTGAAACCGCCAATGTACCGGCGAGCCGGGCAGAATGATGTCGCGTTCGACCACCCGCAGATGTTCCGGCGCAAATTCATCGCTGTCATAAAAATGCGCATGGCGATCATGGTGCGGCGGGCTGACATAAAGATGACGGTCCCACAGCGAGCGCGAGAGAAAGGGTTCGTATCCTGTCCCTGTAATCTGCCAGTAATGCCCTGAATAAGGCTCAAGAAACAACTGGTCGCCAAGCTGGCGGTCCAGCCGCACTTCACCATCTGGCCCGAGTTCGGCAGAGGCAATCATGGCATTGAGGACATATTCGAGCTGTTGATCCTCATTGGTAACCAGTGCACTGCTGAGCACCTGCTCCAGTGCCAGCCCACCACCAACCAGCAGGACAATGATCCAGAGCGCCGCAATCGTAATCATGCGGCGGGTGAGCGAACCCTCGGTCTGGCGTACTGGGCGCGGTGCGTCAGCCCGCGCGGTCGTCAAGGCTGTAGCCCAGGCCGCGTATGGTGGTGATGACGTCCGGCCCCAGTTTTTTGCGGATACGCGTCACGAATACCTCAATCGTATTCGAATCGCGATCAAAATCCTGATCGTAGATATGTTCGATCAGCTCGGTTCGGCTGACCACCTTGCCCTTGTGGTGGAGCAGGTAGGAGAGCAATTTATACTCCTGCGCAGTCATTTTGACCGGCTCGCCGGCCAGTGTTACCCGACCGGAGCGGGCATCGAGGCGGACATCACCGGCGATCAGTTCGGAGGAGGCATTGCCTGAAGCGCGTCGGATGAGCGCGCGCAGCCGGGCGATGAGTTCCTGGGTCTGGAATGGCTTGGCGAGATAGTCGTCAGCGCCGGAATCGAGCCCTGCCACCTTGTCCGACCAGCTATCGCGCGCGGTCAGTACCAGGACCGGCATTGTGCGGCCTTCCTTGCGCCACTTATTGAGGATGGTGAGCCCGTCCATGGTCGGCAGGCCGAGATCAAGGATTACCGCGTCATAACTCTCCGATGAACCCATATAATGGCCATTTTCACCATCATCTTCCAGATCAACAGCATAGCCATTGGCTTCCAGCGTAGCCTTGAGTTGCTTGCCCAGATTGGGTTCATCCTCGACAATCAGCACGCGCATTCTATAGTCTCCTCATTCCTGGCCGGATTAAAGCCCGGCTTGCGCTACAATTTTGCCACTGCGCCCATCAACATCAATCCAGATCACATTGCCATCATTCATGAATTTTAGGCGATATTGCAAGTTATTGGGGTCATATTCTGCGCCGATATAGGTGCAGCCCCTGCGTTTCATTCCGGGCACAACACTGGCTTCTATTTCGGAGAGTGGGCGCAGAACGCCCTGACGGGTCTCACGGTAGGGCGTATTCATGTCTCGACGGCGTACCGGCGCTGCCGTCGCTGCAAACGCTGCACAAACACATCCAAGAATGATGATCCGGTTGAGCATATTCCACCAACTGCCATGCCCGGATTGAATATGATATGAATAAGTGAAATGGGGATTGAGCCTGCGCACCCGTTGCGGTAACCACCGCCCGGTTGCATATTCGAAAGACTCTTCCATGGCTGAATTCACGTTACCCGCCAACTCCAAAATCAATCCCAAGGGCAATGTGCATAAAGTAGACAGCGCGAAAAAGCCACGTCGGTTCAAGGTTTATCGCTACGACCCTGACAGCAGCGCCAACCCGCGTTATGATAGCTTTGACATTGATGAGGCCGAATGCGGGCCGATGGTGCTCGATGCCCTCATCA
>JAGWQR010000297.1 GCA_028869975.1 Alphaproteobacteria bacterium
CGGGCAAGTTCGTGTTCAGTTGCACCGAGGCCTATAAGGTCGAGAATGGCCGGCTCGGCGCGCCGATCAAGGGTGCAACCCTGATCGGTGACGGGCCAAGCGTGCTCACCAAAGTGATTGGGATCGGCAATGATTTCGCGTTCGACGAGGGCGTTGGTGTGTGCGGCAAGGCCGGGCAATCGGTGCCCGCCGGCGTTGGCCAGCCCAGCCTGCTGATCGACGGGATCACGGTTGGCGGAACGGGGTAACCCGATCAGTCCGCGCCGCACCACCCAGGCAGATAGGCGGCTTTGGACGAATGCGCCATCATCAGCGCCTTGGTGATCGCCTCTTCCGGCAGCGGCTTTCCGGGCTTCAGGTCAATTTTCCGGCGGAAGAAATCGGCCCACAGGAACTCGGCAAATGGCGTCAAATCTTTGGCATAGCCGCCTGATTCACGCACTTCTCCGGCGAGCGAGCGGTAGGGATCGTCGGCCAGCTTGGTCACTTTCTTGGGCAGGTCGTCAAAGTCGCATTTCTCGCCATCGGCATTATAAAGATGCAGCCAGCTTCGATTGTCCATGAAATTGACGAAGCGATGCTTGTCGAGCATGCTCAGGTCGGCGACGATGCTGACCAGCACCTGTTTGACGTCTTCCAGATGCACTGCCAGCGCCAGATGATGATGATCAATCACCCATAGCACATCCTTAGGTCCCTTGATGCACGGGATCATATGGCTGCCCAGAAACGCCGCATCCTCATGCAGGCCGCGCTTGCGCCAGTCGGCGCGCTTGCGCTCAACCTCGGCCATGCCCACCGTGATCTGCGTGGGGCGCAGAGTCATGATGCTGACCGGATTCAGCTCAGGCTGGATGTTATGACGCATGCTCTTCTCCTTTGGTTACGCGCGCTACGGCATCCGCAACGCTGAAACTGCCCGCTTGCGCCATATCTCCCAATCCTGCTTTTGTCAGGATCGCGAAGGCTGCATCATGCACCCGGGCGAGCGACAATGCTATATTGTTGTTGGTTAACCGCTGGCGGAACTCGCTGAGCGCCTCCAGCGCGGTGCTGTCAAGATCATCGCTTTCCTCTAGGCTGAGGATCAATGCACGCGCGTCGGCTGGCAGTCGCGCGTAAATTTCAGCCAGTGCGCGTTCGGCATTGGCAAAGAAGAGCGGCGCATTGGGCCGGAAGATCGCAATTCCCGGTGGCGAATGGGCATGGTTGTGCTGCGCCATATCGACATAATCATGGCTGTCGCGCTCTTGGCCCAGCTGGCTGACATGCGGCGCGGAGAGACGCTGGAGCAGCGCCAGAAGCGAGAGCGCCACAGCAATCAACATCCCGTCGAGCACGCCCAGGGCCAGCACGGCAACCGCTGCGAGCGTCGCCACATATTGATCGCGGTTAAGCCTCCACAATCGGGAGAGCGGTGCCGGAGACAGCGCATGGGTGAGTGCTGCAATCACGATCGCGGCGAGCACCGCTTCGGGAATGCGCGCAACCAGTCCACCCGCAAACAATAGCAATGCGGCGAGGCCAAGCGAGGCCACCACCGCCGTCAGCCTGGATTTGGCACCGGCGCTCATCGCGGCCGATCCAGCCGAAAAGCCAGCACCCACCGGCATCCCTTGCACCAGCGCTGACACGAAATTGGCCGCACCCAACGCCTTCAATTCACGATCCGGTGCGACCGTATCCCCTGCCGCCAGCGCCAATGAACGCATCGTCCCCCAGCTTTCGGCAAAGACGATCAGCGTCAGCGGCA
>JAGWQR010000298.1 GCA_028869975.1 Alphaproteobacteria bacterium
AGGGCGTGCTCGGCGCGCTCACCGGTATCATAGGCGCGCTGGCTGCTCTGGAGGTTATTCGGGCGCTTGTGCCGTTCGGGGTGGATCCGGCAGGGAAAGTGCTGATTGTCGATACGCTCAGCTTCCGTATGCGCACAATAGCGCTTCCCTGGGATCAGTGCTGCCAGTGTAAGGCGCAATATGGACTGGCGCGTAACGCATAATCCGGTATAGGCTCCCCTCATGGCACGTATGCAGAAACGATCGACCGATTGGGGCTTTCCCCGCTGGCGCGGCTATGGTGCCGACACCGGCACCACAAAGGTGCGGATGTGTGATCGTTATGGCTGCGACCAGCCTGGCGTGCATCCCGCGCCAAAGGCACCAAACTCTAAGGAACGGTGGTATTTCTGCCAGCGCCACGCAGCCGAATATAACGGGGCTTATGATTATTTTCAGGGACTGACTCCCGAAGAAGCCGCCGCGCGTGAGGCCGAGGAGCGCCGCGATGCTTCCGCTTTTGGCCAGTCAGCGGCCTCGAAATGGGCGGGGCGCGGCGATGGCTCGCAATCGGGTGATGAGTTGCGCGCGCGCGATGTGCTCGAGGTTGAGGTGGATGCCAGTTTCGATGACATCAAGCTCGCATGGCGGCGGCTCGCCAAGGCCAACCACCCCGATGTGAAACCAGGGGACGCCGAGGCGGCCAAGCGCTTCACCGCCATCCAGACCGCGTATGAGGTGCTGCGCGCCGCCGAAGAACGGCGTATGGCGCTGTGATGATCCATCACCGATGACCACGCTCAAGCTGTTCAACAGCCTTACCCGCGAGCTTGCCGATTTTGAACCGATCCATCCCGGCGAGGCGCGCGTCTATACCTGCGGGCCAACCGTGTATAATTATCAGCATATCGGCAATATGCGCGCCTATATCTTCGCCGATACGCTGGGCCGCGCGCTGACCCATGCGGGTTACAAGCTTACCCATGTCATCAACATCACCGATGTCGGGCACCTGACCTCGGACGCTGATGCGGGCGACGACAAGATGGAAAAGGCGGCCTCGGCAGCAGGCAAATCGGCGTGGGATATCGCCAAGCACTACACGCAAGCCTATTGGGCGGACATTAAGGCGCTCAACATCCGCGAGCCGGCGCACTGGTCGATTGCGACCGATTATGTGCCCAAGATGATCGAGTTCGCCAAGTCGATTGCTGACCAGCATTGCTACGAATTGGAGAGCGGGCTGTATTTTGATACCTCTACGGTGCCCGATTATGGCCGCCTGGCGCGCGCCACCACGGATGAAGGACAAAATAATCATATGGGCCGGATCGATCCCGTCCCCGGCAAGCGGCAGCCCGCCGATTTTGCGATCTGGCGCAAGACCCCGTCGGGCGAAACGCGGCAGATGGAATGGGACAGCCCCTGGGGGCGCGGCGCGCCCGGCTGGCATCTCGAATGTTCGGTGATGTCGGGCGCGCTCTTGGGCTTCCCGTTCGATATCCACACCGGCGGCATCGATCATCGCGAAATTCACCACCCGTGCGAAATTGCGCAGAACCAGGCGCATGAAAACAGCGCGGACACCGGCGCGCGCATCTGGATGCACAATAATTTCCTGATCGCCAAAAATATTGAGGGGCGTGGCGGGAAAATGTCGAAGTCAACGGGCGAGTTTCTGCGCCTTCAAGTGCTGATCGACAGAGGCTTTCACCCGCTCGCCTTCCGCCTGCTGTGCCTGCAGGCGCATTACCGGAGCGAACTGGACTTTAGCTGGGAGAATCTGGCGGCGGCGTTGACGCGGCTGAAGAGACTGGTGGGAGCGGTTGAGAAGCTGCGAGATCAAGTGACGGGCGATGGCGCGAATGCTCTCGCGGCAGCAGAGCCGAAATTCGCCGAGACCGATTCGGGTAAATCGCTTTTTGAAATCGCAGACAAACAAGTAGTAGCTGGAAATACAACTTTCGTCCCTCCGGAAGGGTACACCCCATATCTTAGCAAATATCAATCATTCCAAGGTGCGGTGTCCGATGATCTAAATATGCCAGTTGCCGTCGCTATTACGCAGGGATTGCTGGACATGAAGGGAGATAGCCCTGACCTTAAGAACGGTATAATTGAAAAAATGGACTCCGTCCTCGGCCTTAACCTGCTCACCCTCACCCGCAAAGACCTCCGTATCCGGCCCAAGGATGCGACGATTACCGAAGCAGACATCGAAGCGCGGCTTGAGGAGCGCAAGGCCGCGCGCGCCGCGAAGGACTTCGCCACCTCCGATGCGCTCCGCGACGACCTGATCGCCAATGGCGTCGAGGTGATGGACGGCGATCCACTCGGCTGGGACTGGAAGCTCGAGATTTGAGCGCAAGGCGCATCGCCATCGTGGTCGGCACCCGGCCCGAGGCGATCAAAATGGCGCCGGTCATTCTCGAAGCGCTCAGGCACGCCAATCTCACCGTCACCCTCATCGCCACTGGCCAGCATGATGGTCTGTTCGATGATGCCATCGCGGGGTTCGGGATCAAGCCCGATGCACATCTGGGGGCTGCGCCGGGCGCACCCGTCGAGACGCTGCGCAAGTATATCGCCCGCTGGCTGGCAGCGCACCGCCCCGACATCGTCCTGGTGCAGGGCGATACCAATTCGGCGCTGGCGGGCGCGCAGGCCGCGTATGGGCTTGGGATTCCTGTCGGTCATGTCGAGGCGGGCTTGCGCACGCATACCCCGCTGCGCCCCTTCCCCGAAGAGAATAATCGGGTGGCGATTGCACAACTCGCCGCACTGCACTTTGCGCCATCGCTACTCGCCGCCGACAATCTGCGTGCCGAGAACGTGCGTGGGGCCATCCACATCACCGGTAATCCCGGCATTGATGCGCTGATGCAGACGACTGCCACATTTTCACTTCCACCGGTTCAAACAGGGCATCACATCCTCATCACCTGCCACCGCCGCGAGATTTTCGGCGCGCCGC
>JAGWQR010000299.1 GCA_028869975.1 Alphaproteobacteria bacterium
CGCGCACGATCCAGCGCATTGCGGATTGAGCGGGCATTGGCAAAGTGCGGCTGTGTCCGGCGCAGCTCGACATAGCGCGCCATGAGTGCGCGTGCATCAGGATCAAATCGGTAATTCTGGTCAGCAAGGATATGATCGGCGATCTGCACCAACTCATCGTTGCTGTAATCCGGAAAATCGATATGGTGCGCTATGCGTGAGCGAAAGCCCGGGTTGCTCTCAAAAAAGCGCTCCATCCGGTCGCCATAACCGGCGAGGATGACGACAAGGTCATCGCGGTTATTCTCCATCACCTGCAACAGGATTTCGATCGCTTCCTGCCCGTAATCGCGCTCATTTTCGGGCCGGTAGAGATAATAGGCCTCGTCGATGAACAGCACGCCGCCCATCGCCTTTTTAAGCACTTCCTTGGTCTTGGGCGCGGTGTGACCGATATATTGCCCGACCAGATCATCGCGCGTCACCGCAACCAGATGGCCTTTGCGGATATAGCCGAGGTTGTGCAGAATCTCGGCCATGCGCATTGCTACCGTGGTTTTGCCGGTGCCGGGATTGCCAGTAAAACTCATATGAAGTGTGGGCGGGGAGGCGGCCAGCCCCAGTTCCTTGCGCGCGCGCTCAACAACGAGCAGCGCCGCCGTCTCCCGGATGCGCTGCTTGACGGGAAGGAGGCCGATCAGATCGGCCTCCAGCGTGGCGAGAATATCGTTGACCCCACAAGCCGCCATTTCGGCATGAAGGTCGAATGTCCCGGCCTTGGCGTCCAGCGCGGGGTGAGCATCTGCACCACCCCCTGTTGTTTCAGCGTTCGGCTGGGTCATTCTGCTTAACTCCCTCTAGCGCGCAACCACATGCGTGGCGGCAACGGAACGGCCCCGCACTTCGGTGCGGAAGTAGCTGATCTTCGGTTCGATGGCCGGGCGCTGGACGATGAACGATATGCGCACCGTTTCAAACCCGCGTGTCGAATCGAACGCTATCAGTCGAATATACATGTCCGGGTGCGCTTTGCGACACGCGTTGAGCTCCATCATGGCGCCTGCCGCATCGGTCAGGTCGAACATGGGGTGGCCCCACATTTCCCAATATGTATTCCGGGGGTGTGGATCATCGGTATATTCAAGTCCCACCGCCCAGGTGTTGCGCAGGCAATACTCGATTTGCGCATTGATCTGTTGGTCGGTCAGATCGGGCAGGAACGAAAAGCATCCTTGGGTGATTCGCATAATGTTATCCTTTCAGCTTTCAGGCTTACATTGCGACCGATGGGGTCGGCACAAAGTCTGATGTATCGGTTGAGGTATAGTTGAAGGTGATATTGCCCCAGGTATCGAGCGCAGCGGCGAGCGGCTGGCACCATTTGGCGGCATCGCGCAGGATTTGCGGCCCTTCCTCGATGATGTTGCGGCCTTCGTTGCGCGCCAGCACCATGGTTTCCAGTGCAACGCGGTTGGCGACCGCCCCGGCCTGAATGCCCATCGGATGGCCGATTGTCCCTCCTCCGAATTGCAGGACAACATCATCGCCAAACAGGTCAATCAACTGGTGCATCTGCCCGGCATGGATGCCGCCCGACGCGACCGGCATGACCTTGCGAATGTCGCACCAGTCCTGCTCGAAGAAGATGCCGCGCGGCAGGTCAAGTTCGGTCTTGGCATCGCGGCAGACATTATAATAGCCCTGCACGGTCAACGGATCACCTTCCAGCTTGCCAACTGCGGTGCCGGTATGCAGATGGTCAACACCTGCCAGCCGAAGCCATTTGGCAATAACCCTAAACGAGATGCCGTGGTTCTTCTGGCGCGTATAAGTGCCATGGCCTGCGCGGTGCATATGCAGGATCATGTCATTCTGGCGGCACCATTCGGCGATGGACTGGATTGCCGTCCAGCCGATGATGAGGTCAACCATCACGATGACCGAGCCGAGTTCCTTGGCGAATTCCGCGCGGCGATACATTTCTTCCATCGTGCCTGCGGTGATGTTGAGATAATGGCCCTTGACTTCGCCAGTAGCTGCCGAAGCTTTGTTCACTGCCTCCATGCAGTAGAGGAAGCGGTCGCGCCAGTGCATGAAGGGCTGCGAGTTGATATTCTCGTCGTCCTTCATGAAATCAAGGCCGCCCTTGAGGCCTTCATACACGACACGGCCATAATTCTTGCCCGAGAGACCGAGCTTGGGCTTGGTGGTGGCTCCCAGCAGCGGGCGCCCGAATTTGTCGAGCCGCTCACGCTCAACCACGATGCCTGTCGGTGGGCCTTTGAAGGTTTTGATATAAGCTGGCGGAAAGAACATGTCTTCCAACCGTGCAGCCTTCAAGGGCTTGAACGAGAAGACGTTGCCGATGATCGAGGCCGTGAGGTTAGCGATCGAGCCTTCCTCAAACAGGATATAATCATAGGCGACATATACAAAATACTGGCCCGGCGTGCTTGGCACCGGGTCCACCCGGTAAGCCTTGGCGCGGTAGCTATCGCATGCGGTTAGCCGGTCGGTCCACACCACTGTCCATGTCGCGGTCGAGCTTTCGCCTGCCACGGCCGCCGCCGCTTCGATCGGATCAACCCCTTCCTGCGGCGTAATGCGGAACAGCGCGACGATGTCGGTCTGTTTGGGCACATAATCGCCATCCCAATAGCCCATCTGCGCATATTTGAGCACACCGGCCTGATAGCGTTTTTTGCCGGTTATTTGTGTTTGAGATTCAGCAGTCATTTCGTTTCCTTTCAGTCAATGTTGTTTGTTCTCCCTTATCTGATTTTGTGTCTAATGATCGCGCCGTATTCAGGATAGTTTATTATCTTGAATCTATGGATAAAATAAATTAAGCCTCGACAATGCTGAATATTACCTTCCGCCAGCTACGTGCTCTTGCAACCGTATGTCGCACAGGCAAGGTCCACAGTGCTGCCGAGCGGCTGGGGCTAACAGCGCCCGCTGTCACACTCCAGCTCAAGGAACTGGAGAGCCAGCTTGGAGTTACACTCTTCGATCGCACCGCAAAGGCGCTTTTCCCGAATGACATGGCACGGCTGGTTGCGCGTGTGAGTGAGGATTTTGATGTGCGGCTGCGCGACCTTGAAGACGAAATCAACGCGATGCGCCATGCGCGTAAAGGGTCTCTGCGGCTGGGCGCAGTCTCTACAGCAAAATATTTTGTACCTTCAATGATCGCGGTATTCAAGGCACAGCATCCAGAGATCAATATTGAGATGCGTGTCGGTAACCGAGCGCAGATTCTCGACCATCTGCGCCACCATGAAGTTGACATATCTATTATGGGCAGCCCGCCGCACGATATTCCGGTGCGTTCAATCGTCATTGGAAATCATCCTCTGGTCATCATCGCTCCACCCTATCATCCACTGGCGTCGGTACGGGAGATTCAGCGCGAACGGTTGCAGACTGAAACCTTTCTGTTGCGCGAGAATGGATCGGGTTCACGCAGAATGTTCGAATCGTTATTTGTGGATGTGCCCGGCGGGCCAGAGAGACCGGGCATGGAAATGGGCTCGAACGAATCGATCAAGCAGGCGGTGATGGCAGGGTTGGGGATTGCGCTCATCTCCGCACACACGATCACACAAGAGTTGAAAGCGGGACGCCTTGTTGTGCTCGACGTTGTCGGGATGCCGATCATGCGGCAATGGTTTTGCGTGACTCATGCCATGCGCGCGGAAACACCAACCAAGGCCGCTTTCCTCGAGTTCATCAATCAGGATGGGCCAAAAATGCTGTCCGAACTATTTCAAGTCTAGACCGGCGCGATGTGCCTCAGCAATGCTTGCGGCGGTTTTTCGCTAAGCCGTGCCCGGCAATGCCGCCTGCCGCTGCCCCCACAAGCATCCCCGCCGGGCCGCCGAGTACCGCTTTGCCGAGCAAGCCGCCGCCAACAATACCGGTGACCGCGCCGGTCGTCTTGTTGAACCGCACGCAATGATGGTGCCGATGTGCATGATGCCGGGCAAAGGCAGGCGAATCCAAACCATTTACGGCAAGAACAAGGACAAGAGCCATACCGATGGC
>JAGWQR010000300.1 GCA_028869975.1 Alphaproteobacteria bacterium
CATCGGGATGGTACCAGGCCGGATTGGCTTGATGCTGGTACTGCGCCCGATTATGGGGCCGGACGGGATATGGTGGAGCTTCCCGATTTCGTCGGCACTCACCGCGACGCTCGCGTTCATCTATTTCCGCTCGGGGCGCTGGAAGCAGGCGCGGATGATGGCGGCTTGATCACCGCCGATCCGGCGGTGTTTCGCGCGGCCTTCCCTGATCGCGAGCGGCTGCTTGGGCTCGATGTCGGCACCAAGACCATCGGCACAGCGCTCGCCGATGCGGGCTGGGCGATTGCGTCGCCCGCCACCCTCATCAAACGCACCAAATTTGCGGCCGACAAAACGGCGCTGGCAGGGATGATAGCGGGCGAGGATGTACGCGGGCTCATCATAGGTCTGCCGCTCAACCTCGATGGCTCGGACTCGCCACGCACCCAGTCGGTGCGGGCATTCGCGCGCAATCTCGCTGATTTTGGCCTGCCCGTCCTGCTCTGGGATGAACGCTGGTCAACGGCCGCCGTCACCCGCACTTTGCTCGAAGCCGATACCAGCCGCGCGCGTCGTGCCGATCTTATCGATAAAATGGCCGCCGCCTATATCCTGCAAGGGGCGATCGACCGGCTGCGTCGTATCTCAGATTTTAGGTAAGGTCACGCCGAGCTGGCCCATATATTTGCCCGCGCGATCAGCGTAGCTCGTTTCACACGGCTGCTCGCCCCTCAGGAACAGGAACTGGCACGCCCCTTCATTGGCATAAATCTTGGCAGGAAGCGGTGTTGTATTTGAAAATTCAAGTGTTACATGACCTTCCCAGCCCGGTTCCAGCGGTGTCACATTGACGATAATCCCGCAGCGCGCATAGGTGGATTTGCCCAGACAGATCACCAGCACATCGCGCGGTACCCGGAAATACTCGACCGTGCGCGCCAGCGCGAACGAATTGGGCGGAATGATGCAGACATCGGTCTTGCGATCGACAAAGCTGTTCGCAGCGAAATTTTTCGGGTCAACCGTGGCCGAATCGACATTGGTGAAAATCTTGAATTCATCGGCCACACGCGCATCATAGCCGTAGGAAGACAGGCCATAGCTGATGCAGCCATCGCGCCGCTGCGCCTCGACAAAGGGTTCGATCATGCCTTGTCCGAGCGCCTGTTCGCGAATCCATCTGTCGGATTGTATCGTCATGCCGTCCCCTTGCTTGCCAGTACAGCGATGAGCGTGAACAGGCGCCTTGAAGTCTCATGATCGAGCGCGACCTTGCCACTCAGTCGTTCAATCAGCAAATCGGCTGCCTGATTGTGAATGCCGCGTCGTGCCATATCGATGCTCTCGATTATTGCACGGTTGCCATCACGCGTCGCCTGGTGGAAGCTGTCGCAAATCGCATGATAATCGCGAATGTAACGCCGGAAGCTTGACATGGCGAGGATGATCTGCTCGTAAAGTGCGTCATCCGCGCGCTTGATGGTGAGCACCAGCCGACCATCCAAAATGCCGAGATGCAGCCGGAAAGGGCCGTCATAGCCGTCCACGAACTTGCGCATCGGGACGAAGCGATTGGACGCGAGCAGATCGTCTATCGCGACTCGTCGCTCCAGCTCCGCAGCGTCGTTGCGCCAGAAGATACTCGCCTCGTCAAGATCAACAGCAATGAGACGTAAATCGGCCATGGCGTGTCGCTAGCGTGTGAAGCCGCTCATGCCAAGCCGCATTGGCGCTTACTTGATCTTGGATTCCTTGAACTCGACATGCTTGCGCGCCACGGGATCATATTTGCGGAAAGAAAGCTTTTCGGTCTTGGTGCGCGGATTCTTCTTGGTAACATAATAGAAGCCCGTATCCGCAGAGGAAACCAGCTTGATCTTGATCGTTGTAGGTTTGGCCATGGCTGGACTCCCTTAGCGTTTCGAGAACTGGAACGAACGGCGAGCACCTGCGCGGCCATATTTTTTGCGCTCGACGGTGCGGCTGTCGCGGGTGAGGAACCCGGCTGCCTTCACGGCGCCGCGCAGCTTCGGTTCGTAGCGGGTCAGCGCCTGGCTGATGCCATGCTTGACCGCACCGGCCTGACCGGAAAGCCCGCCGCCCTTGACCGTGGCGACGACATCATACTGCCCATCGCGCTCTGCAACGCCGAACGGCTGGTTGATGACGAGGCGCAGCGTCGGACGCGCGAAATAAATTTCCTGATCCTTGCCGTTGATGATGATCTTGCCCGAGCCGGGCTTGATCCAGACCCGCGCGACCGCATCCTTGCGGCGACCGGTGGAATAGGCGCGGCCCTGCGCATCGACTTGCTTTTCGCGCAAAGGCGCAGGGGCTTCGGCAACCGGCGTTGCAGCGACGGGAGCAGCA
>JAGWQR010000301.1 GCA_028869975.1 Alphaproteobacteria bacterium
GCATCGAGCGCATGTTCGCCCATCTCAAGAACCAAAGACGCATTGCAACCCGCTACGACAAAACAATCCTCTCCTTCGAGAGCTTCCTCAACCTCGCCGCCGCAAGACTATGGTTGAAATCTTATGTCAACATGGCCTAGGCCTTGGCCAAATCAACTCGCGCAACATGCACGCGCTGGGTTTGACATGGGAAACGGTGTTTGATCCCTGCACCAATCTTGCCGCGCTCGGCCAAGTGCTCACCCAAAACTATAATGCCGTAAAGACCGGTCGCGATCCTCAGAGCGCGCTGAGGGTTGCCTTCTCGCTCTACAACACCGGAAGCATGTCGCGCGGTTTCCGCAATGGTTATGTTGCCAAGGTTATCGGTAATGCGAGCGTTGCTGACACTGCGACAGCCTATGAACGCGCGACGCCAGTATCCGAAACTTCGCCACGCGGCGAAGCGCAAGAGATGATCGCCGTAGAAAATACGGCAACTCAGCCCCCGATCTTGCGAAGCCGTCCAGCGCCGCCCCCGGCATGGAACGTCTTTGAACGGGCCGCCTACGACCGCGACACCCAAAGTCTGGCCGATGCCGAAAGGACTGACTTGTGAACATCCCACGGAAAGCATTGCATCAAATTGGAGGGTGGCGGGCGTCCTGCACCGCCAAGTTCAATGGCATGTCAAAGGGGCGACAAAGCGCGCTCGTCTGGAGCATCGCCTTGTTGGCCGTGGTGATCGTTTCGGTAGCCACCCCCGATCCGGCCTATGCTCAGAATCTTGAGGGCTTTGCGAGCAAGGTGCGCGATTTGCTCTCATCAACCCTGCTGCGAACACTCGCGGTCATTGCCGTGATTGTAACCGGCTTGCTCTGGTTCACGGGTCGCGCCTCAACCGCAGTGCTGGTGACAGTGATTATCGGGATCGCCATCGTCTTTTCGGCGGATTCCATCGTCGGCGCGATTGCGGGCTAGCGCCGTGACCGACGACGAAACTCCGACCAAGAACACGCTGTTTCTCGCTGTAACGCGCCCCGCGCTCTGGGCGGGGATTCCGATTGAGGCGGCGGTGCTGCTGCTCATTTCCAGTGCCTCGGTGCTGATCGAAACCAACAGCCCGGTCTATGCGGCACTGGTCGTCGCGTTCGGCTATTCGATCTCGCGGCTGATCGTGCGGCACGACGTCAACGCTTTCCGCCTGCTGTTCCTGTGGGGCCGAACCAAGCTCGGCAATCGCAACCGCGCCTTCTGGGGCGGTAGCAGCTATTCCCCGCTTCCGCTTGTCGGCCTGCGCCGCAAAGGCTTTGGCCGTCATGGCTATCCTCGCGGCTCGCCGCGTCGTCGCTGGCAAACTCCATCTGGCGGTCGTAATAATCGAGTTTCCAGAATACCCGTTCGCGCTCATCCTCGCGCAGTCGCGGGCGCTCGGTCGTCCAGACACCATCGGCAAGCTGGTAGATCGTCCCGAAATCGCGTTCGCCGTGCGGGTCGTTGTCCTCGTCGAAGGCGTCGAAGGTTTCGATCAACTCGCGGACGCAGGACTGATCGGCGTCGGGCAGCGAACGAAACCCGACGGTTGCAACGGCGGTGCAGGCAACGCCCATCGCGCGCCGCGCCAAGTCGTTCAAACGGGCGATGCGCTCGCGCTGGCTGGTGAGGGTAGCGCTCATTGCACCCGCCCCCGTGAATGATCGGCGTTCCGCGCGCCGCGTCCTTCGCAAATCAGGATCAACGCGCCGAAATCCTCGCGCTCGCCAAGCCGGTCGGCGATCTTGCGAACGCACTCCAGCGGCAAGCCGTTCTCGTTGGCGACACCGCGCAAATAATCGTCGCGGCACTCCGCGCCGCAAGCACGGTAGTTCAAGAGCAAATCGGTCATCTGAAACCTTCCTTCCTCGGCAGGATGCCGCACTGTCTGCGACATGCGGCTCTGCCTTCCGGCGAGGATGGGAGGGGGAGGGAAAGCTGAATCGACGCCCTGGCGCGGGCCAGCGGGCGCGCAGCGACCGCCACACGGGGGCGGCTATTCTGCTTTGGGAACGAGAGGGCAAAGCCCTTGGTGTTCCCACATCATCAATTGAACGGAGGCGGTCAGCCTCCCTCAGCCGCAACGCGGCACAGGCAACGGCACCCTTGCGCGGCGCGACGCGGACGGGCGACTTGACGGCAAGCGGAGCGAAGACAAGGCCGTTGCGCCATCGGCACAGCGCCGCCAGTCGAAGCGAAAGCGCGGCCGGCGCTCGCACGGCAAGGAGAGAGGCAAGAGCGCCAGCGAGTCAGCCCAAAGACTCCGCACCCTCAAGGAGCGCAGCGGGAAAGAGTGCGACCTTAGAAAATCCCGCTCATTCTCCCACGCTCCCGATCGTCACCCGAAGGGCCAAGACTACAGGCTTGGTGCGCGCAGCGCATAGAGCGGGTTGCCGTCAGGCAGCGCCAAAGCGCCTCAGCCAAACTGCTTCGCAAGAAACTCCAGCGTCATATTCTCGGCAATCGCATCGTGCGGAATCAGCACATACTGCCACGGCTTTCCGCCGTAGGACCGTGCGTGTTCACTCGCCCAGGCACACCACTGGATTGCGACATCGCGCTTTGCCTGAACATCCTTGTCCTGCATTTGCGTCGCCATCTTGGGTTCGAGCATCAGAATGCGATCCTCGGTCTCAGCGACAAAATCGGGCTGATATTCGAGATGGTCGTGGCCGCTGCGGTAATACATCTGGAATTGGCCCTTCGCGGGCCGGAGCCATTTGAGCGCCTCGCGTTCGAGGATTACCGCCAGCTTGCGCTCGGAATCCGAATGAAATTTCGCCACTGTCGATAGGCATTTCGCAAAACCACCAAACAGATACCGCGCCATATTGCTCTTGTCGGCAGGCGGCACCCGGAAATCGAGCGGGGCTTCGCGTGATGTGGTGAAGGCGGTTTCCTTGAGTTCCGTGAAGCCCTCACGGATCTCGTGATGATATTCGACCGACTCATCTTTCCAGAAATGATCCTGCATCTGCGCGTGAACCGCGCGCGCGATCTCGCGCTGATGCAGTGACAGCACCTGTCCAGCATCCTCTTCAGACAGGTAGGAAAGCAGGTGGCGAACGACCTGCCCGCCAAGCTCGTAGAGCAGATTGGCATGTTCGTCATAGGCAATGTCGGAAAAGTCGATCAGCCCGCTGACGACATAATCCTCAAGCCGGTCTTCAAGCAGGTTGCCTTGCGACAGGCCGATAATGTCCACCCGATCCGTCCGCAGATGCTTGGCCCAAAGCTCATCGCTCGGTGCGGTATAGCGCATCCCGGAAAGGTCGAGCGTGAACGGCTTGAACCCGGCCTTGACCTCGCCCTTCGGCATGACGGTAATGCGCGGAATGTCGATCGTCCGGGCTTCCATCAATTTCGCCGTCGCGGCAGCGACGGCTTCAAAATCAGGCGCGGGCTTGGCAATGCCGTCGAGTTCGAGTTGCGGCGCCTGATACTGGCTGCGCACTTCGCGCACGACCTGTTCCAAAACATCGGGACGGGACAGGTAGGATACGCTCGGCACCTTGTCCGGCTCGCGCGCCAGCTTGCGGAAGGCATCATAGGCGAGTTGCGCCACCCGGACATCGTTTGGGTCAGTAAAGGCCGGGGTCGGAGCAGGGCCGGAGGCCGTGGCGGCCTCGGCGCTTGGCGCGGATTGCAGGCCAAGGCTGCCCAGGATCGTCGGCGAAGCAACGACGGTCACGGTCTTGCGCGTCAGGTCGGCCTCATCCAGCACAAGCTGTTTCAGCCGGATCGGCGAATTGGGATTGTTCGCCTCATCGACGATTTCCTGAAAGCGATCGTGCGCGACGATGTTCAGGCGATCGACGGCGGCGACGCCGGTGCGCTTGCCATAAGGCAAGCGCAGCCCGCGCCCGATGCTCTGCTCGATCAGTGTTCGCGCATTGGCGGCGCGGAGCGGAATGATCGTATAAAGGTTGGTGACGTCCCAACCTTCCTTCAGCATGTTGACGTGGATGACGATCTCGACCGGATTGTCATTCTGTTCCACGGTCAACAGCTTCTCGACTGTCTCCTCTTCTTTCATGCTCGAATCGACCTGGATCACCTTGTCGGCATAGCGGCCTTCAAAGAAGGCGCTGGACTGGGTCAGTCGGGTCAGCTCCGCCGCATGGGTCGTGTCGCGCGCGATGACCAGCACGAACGACTTGACGATCCGCTCGCCATTTTCGCGGGCGTAGGTTTCCAGGTCGACCTTCACGCTTTCATGGAGGCGAACGCCGTCCTCAAGCTTCATCGTCTGGATCGCTTCGGGCGATTTCCCAGCCGGGTTGAAATCCTTGCGGGTGACGACGGCGGGTTCCTTGACGAAGCCTTCCTCCATCGCTCGGGCCAGCGGATAGTCGAGGATCACGTTCTTGAAAGCGACCGGCCCGCGCGGGCTTTCAACGAAGGGCGTCGCGGTCAGCTCAAGGCCAAGCACCGGCTTCAACTCGTTGATCGCCCGCATACCGGCGGTAGCGCGATAGCGGTGCGATTCGTCCATCAGCAGCACCAGGTCGGGCAGTGCGGCGAGATAGTCGAAGTAGCTCTCGCCGATTTCCTCACGGAACGAGCGGATGCGCGGGCTTCGCCCTCCGCGCACTTCCGACGAGATTTTGGCAATGTTGAAGATGTTGATCGTGGTGGGGAAGAGATTGCCGCCCGAAGCAATCTGCCGTTCGTAGGTTTCGCCGGTGGTCAGCACCGGCGGCGAGATGGCGAACTCCGCAATGCCCTTGAACACATATTTGGCCGTGTTCGGCGTGAAGTCGGCGATCAGCTTGTTGTAGATCGTGAGGTTCGGCGCGAGGACGAAGAAGTTATTGATGCCGTGCGCGATCTTCAAATAGGCGATGAACGCGCCCATCAGGCGCGTCTTGCCGACGCCGGTGGCGAGCGCAAAGCATAGCGAGGGAAAGTCCCGCTCGAAATCGACCACGCCGGGATATTCGCTGGCGATGATCTCCTGCGCCGTAGCAAGATCTGTCGAATGGTGCGGCGGCACGATCTCGGTCACGCGGTCGAGGATTTCGAGACTGCGGCGCTGCGGCGGACGCAAGCTCAATCGGCCAGCGATGGCATTGACATGGCGCTGGTTGGACGATGGGGGATTGCTCATCGGCCGTCCTCCCCGTCGAACAGCCCGCCTTGCGCGGGAAGTGGAGGCGCGGGTTCAGGCTCAGCCATCGGCAGATTGGCGACGTTTAGCGAATAGTCGTCATGCCCCCATTCGCACTTGCTGCGGATGTGGTTGGGGATTTTGCGCAAGGTCAGGTTGGGCCAAAGATCGGCATTGCCCCGAAATGCGGCGCAGAGGATCAACAGCGAGCGCCCCTCGCCAACATCTTCGGACAGCGCGGCCAGTTCCTCCGGCCCCAAGGTCTGCGTAGTGACATAGAGGAAGTCAGTTTCGGACGAATGGCCCTGCTGCCAATAGACGCTATCGCTCGGCGCATAGGTGAAGCCTTCCAGCTTGCACAAAGCCTGCGCCAGCATCGCGGCGTCATACTCGCGAGAAATAACCTCGCGGCCCCACTTGTCTGTTTCGAGCAACGAGGGTGCCAGCTCGAAATAGCGGAAACCGCCGCCGCCCTTCCACTCTGATGTGTTGCTGATTCCGCCCTGGTCACTGCCGTCGATCACCTTTTGCAAACGAGGCACTATGTGCGTTGTGCAATGGTCGCCCAGCTCGACCATGATCCAGTGACGGCCCATCTTCTGCGCGACAGCGCCCGTGGTGCCGGAACCGGCGAAGGAATCGAGAACAAGATCGCCCTCTTTGGTCGCGATCTGCAATATTTTTGCTAGCAACTTTTCAGGCTTAGGCGTGGGAAACACGTCAGCCGAATTAAACGCAAGCGCCTCGCGCTTAGCGCCTTGGTTGTCCCCCGCCTCATCCCGAAACCAAAGGGTATCAGGCACCAAGCCCGTGCCCACCTTTTGGAGAAACGATTTCAGTCGAGGTTTGTCTTTCTCCTGATTCTTGCCCCACCAAATTAGTCCGTCGCGGACATGCTGAGCATGTCGGCTTGGGTCGTAACCCCAAACACGAGTCTCGCTTGGAAATATCAGCTCGCCTGTGCGGGGATGCTCAATGCCATAGTAGAGGTTGGGTCGTTCGGCCCGCGTCTTGGCGCAGGTGTATACGACAGATTGCCACAGTCCGCGCGGATCGTTGTCAATGTTGGAATAACCTTTTAGCTGATCTGCGGTTCTCTCCACCGAATTTGGTCGCCACGTCTCTTTGATCTTGGCATATAGCAAGATGTGATCGTGGCTCGTGCTAAGCCATTTTGCATCATTTTGCTTTGAGTATTTCTTCTGCCAAACGACGTTCGATACGAAGTTTGCGCGTCCAAATACTTCGTCACACATCACTTTCAAATAATGCGCCTCATTGTCGTCAATGGTGATCCAGAGAGAGCCATCATCGGACAGCAAGCGGCGTATGATTTCCAGACGGTCACGCATCAACCCTAGCCAGATGCTATGCTCCAGCCCGTCGTCATAATGGGTAAAGGCGCTGCCGGTGTTGTAGGGTGGGTCGATAAAGATGCATTTCACCTTGCCCGCATAATCTGCTTCCAGCGCCTTGAGCGCGAGCAGATTGTCGCCGTGGATCAGCACGTTGTCGAAAATGTCCGAATCAGATACCCGCGCGGCGGCGTGATAGCTCTTCTCCGGGTCTTCAATCAGGATACGCGGCTCCAACCGGGGCCGGTTCTCCTTCCCTACCCATGTCAGTTCGAGTTTCTGTTTTTTGGTCATGGGCTTGGGATAACCTTACCGCTATATATTGCAATGATTGGCAATTTTTATTTGCCCGGCACTTGTCGGTGCTGGATTCGTTCCTACATTGTTCGCGGCGCTGGAATAGGCCGCGCCATAACGATCAGGGAGATGGCCAATGAAGGGCGATCATCTGTTTATCGAAAGAAAGTCAAACGGTGACTATCGGGTTTTGAAGCCCAACGCCGAGCGGGCTAGCGCCATTGCGCCGACGCAAGGCGAGGCTATTTCGCGGGCTCGTGAGCTTAACCCCGATGCCGCAATCCATGTCGAGCGCGTCCGCAATGTCGGCCCTGGCCCGGACAAATGGCGGAAGGTTTGAGCAAGGCATCGTCACTCATTGAACTCTCCATCTGCTTTTTGGTGATGGGCGCCTAGCTGGGCTTCTTCAAGGGGTGCAGACGGCGCGAATCGGCGCTGTTACGCCAATAGCTGCCAGATTTATCGTTGCTTGGCCAACCGTCCTCGGGGTGCGTCAGTGCATCGACCAACATCAACACATGCTTGGCGAAGCCAACGGCGTCGGTGTCCAGCAACTCGAACGAAATGGCTTTGAAGTGCGCGCCGAAGGCGTTGCGCACCTGCGCGATGCGCGTCAGTTCATCGAAGATCGGCTTCAACTCGATCATGCTGGTTGACGCGGCGGCGGCATCGGTGATGCCGTCGCGGATTTCCACTTTGAGCGCGTCGCGCAGCTTGGAGCCGATCGCAGGCAGCAGGTCGCCCACGGTATAGGCAGCGCCATGACGGCGCGGCACGGCGCATTCATATTTCAGGGTGAGATAGTCCAGCACCGCCTCAAGAATCACGCCCGCCTTGCTGCAAATGGCCTGCGGATCAATCGGCGATTCCGCGAGGAGAGCGCGCAAACGGTCAACCTCCGGTAACGAGCTGATAATGCGAATGCCGTCGTCGATTCCCCACCCGGTCAATTCGACGAACTGACATGCCTGGTCGGGCTTCAACCAGCCCCAGCGGTATTTCTCGCGCCATGGGCGATAGTGCGTGGTGACGATGGTTTGCTGGAAGGTGGTGCTGATCTCATAGATCATGCCGATGACGCGCTCGACGTGCGGCTCATCTACGCTGCCCAATACATCGTCGAGAATCAGGACGGTTTGGTCGGCGCGATCGC
>JAGWQR010000302.1 GCA_028869975.1 Alphaproteobacteria bacterium
ATTCGGTCTATTTCAGGGACCAGCGCAGTGTGGGGCAGGATCGGCTGCACACCACCATTGATCAGTCGGTCGCGGTAAAAATCATGCTCGAGCACAAAGCGCGTGCCCAGCAGCCCTGCTTGCGTAATGCCATGTTTGCGCAAAGTCTGCGCGGTCACATCGGCCAGATGGATGAGTGGCGTGCTGATGGCAGCTTCCACGGCGGGGGCCACCTTGTGCATCGTATTGGCACAGATCAGGATGGCTTCAGCGCCTGCGCGCTCCAGGCCTAACGCGGCCTGTGCCAGCATCTGCCCGGCATCGTCCCATTTGTTTGCTTCCTGCAACGCGCGGATTTGGGCAAAATCAAACGAATGCAGCAGGAGCGTCGGTTGGTGCGGCGCGCCAAATTTGGCCTGCACGGCGAGATTGAGTCGTTGATAATAGAGCGTGGTCGATTCCCAGCTCATCCCGCCCAAAAGGCCAATTGTGCGCATCGTCTTAATGATATGTCTCCCTCACATTATCCCAGCGGGCTAGAATGCGCGCGGCCGCTACATCCATTGTCACATTGCCCACCGTGCGCACAATATCCGGCAGCATTTCAACGGCAATGAACAGCGCAATCGGCGCCACCGGAACCCCCATCGCCAGCGCAATCGGCGCGATTGAACTCAAGAATGTCACCTGATTAGGGAGGCTGACCGTGCCGAGCGAAGCCAGCCCCGCAACGATGATCCCCGCAACCATGCTCGGCATGGTCAAAGGAATACCCAGCCAGGCGGCGGTGTAAAGCGTCACCGCCAGGTTCATCGCCGGGCTGGTGACGCGGAACACCGAAACTGCGACCGGCAGGCTGACCCCATAGACATGTTCGGGTACGCCAATCTGTTCGCAGCCACTAATCATGGCGGGCAGCGCAGCAATCGAACTTTGGGTTGAGAAGGCTACAATCTGCGCTGGCGCAAGCGCGCGCAGGAAAGCGCCCATCGCCACCCGCCCCATCAGCACAGCCAGCGGGTAGGCCAGCAGCAGCAAAGCCACGCCAGTAGAGGACACAATCAGGACATAATGGATGAGGGCGGAAATCGCGCCCTCGCCTGCCCGAGCACCAAGCTGGAGCGCCAGACAGAAAATCGCCAGCGGGGCCAGTTTGAGCACCCAGCCGACGATCAGCAGCATCGCATCGGCAATCGTGCGGAAGAAGTGTGTCATCGGCGCGGCTTGCGCTTTCGGCAGACGGGTGAGCGCGAGCGCAAAAAGGCTGACAAAGATGATGAGCGGCAGCATCGCATCCTGCGCGGCAGCGGCAAGCGGATTGGTCGGGATAGCGGCGAGCAGCATGTCCGCCACGCTGGCTTGAGGCGGGATGGCCTGTGGCACCCCGCTTGTTGCCGTCCGCAGCGCGGCCGCTGCGCGCCCCTCAATCGGAAAGATATGCAGCAACGCCGGCACCATCAACGCCGCTAGCACCGCCGACGCCAGCAGTAGTGCCATATAGAGCGCCACCGCACGCCCCGCGACCCGGCTCACGCGCGCCTGCTCGATCGAACCAGTGATGCCCGAGATCAGCAAGGCGCTGACCAGCGGCACAATCGTCATCCGCAGAGCGTTGATCCAGAGCGTACCCAACGTCGTGCACGTCGGCAGGCTGGCGGTAACCAGTGCGTCATGCGGGGCCGCGATTCCCAGCACCAGCCCCCCGATCAATCCGGCCAACGCCCAAAGCGTGGCCGATATAGTGATCCAGCTGCTCAGAATCATGTTGCTTGGTCGGCCTGTTGCAATACACGCGCCACCGCGCGGATTGCGCGTTCGACATCACAAGCTTGTGTCTGCCACCCACATACTGACACACGCATACAACGTTGCCCGCGCCAGGTCGTGCCGCCAAAAAAAGCCTCGCCTGTGGCGTTGATGGCCGTGACAACCGCATCGGTGCGCGCATCATGATCGGCCTGCGTCGCGCCGGGCTTGGACGAGGGAAAGCGCAACAATCCCTGGTTTAGTGATGGCATACAAGCAATTTCAGCGCCGTTGAGGGCACCGATTCCTCTGACAAGCGCGGCAGCCATCGCGCAGCAGCGATCGATCAGTTCCGCTATCCCGTCTCGTCCCAGCTCACGCAGCGCCGCATAGAGCGCGAAGCCGCGTGCCCGCCTGGACCAGTCCGGACCATAATCCATTGGCTCGCGCGCATCACTCTCCACGATCATATAGCTGGCGCGATAGGTCATCGCAGCACGGTGAGCTTGCGGGTCTGCGATCAGCGCAATCCCCGAGTCATAGGGCGTATTGAGCCATTTATGCCCGTCGGTTGACCAAGAATCGGCAAGGTGCAGACCTTCTGTCCTGTCACGGTGCGTGGGTGAGCATGCCGCCCACAGCCCGAATGCGCCATCAACATGAACCCATGCTCCTGCCGCATGAGCAAGCGGCACAAGTGTCGCATAATCATCAAACGCGCCGATGTTAAGGTCGCCCGCCTGTAAACTGACGATGAGTGCATCATCACCATGCTCAGTTAACGCCCCCATCAATGTATCCGGCGCGAGTCGGCCATCCTCGCCACAGGGCAGCACAATGATATTGTCGCGCCCCAGCCCCAGCAATCGCACCGCACGATCGAGCGAACCATGACGCTCACTGGAAGTCAGGATACGCAGGGGCGGTGCGCCGTTCAGCCCCCTAGCCTCGACATCCCAGCCCTTGCGCGCCAGCACGCAGTGTCGCGCTGCCGCTAGCCCGGTGACATGCGCCATCTGTGTGCCGGTGACCAGCGCGAAACTGGTCTGTGAGGGTAACCCGAATAATTCCTTGAGCCATTCTCCCGCGACTTCCTCCGCCATACATGCCGCAGGCGCAACCGATGACATCGCTGCATTCTGATCCCATACCGTAGTGAGAATGTCCGCTGCAAGCGCGGCAGGCAATGTGCCACCATTCACCCAGCCATAAAAGCGCCCCGTGTTCATGCTGTGCAACCCGCCTGTCACATCACGCACCAGATCGTCGATTACATTTAGCGGCGGCAGCCCCTTTTCAGGGAGCGGGTGAAAAAGCCGCTGGCGGAGATCCTCGACAGATGCAGTCGCGCCGATCGGTTGTGCATTGCGTGTTTCCAAATGGCGTTGCGCATGAGCGCCGGCACGGGCAAGCACGGCATCAAACAGGGCCGGATCGTCAGGGTTCATACTAATTTCCTTTCCGTGTCGCGATAGTGCACGGCGGTTTTCCCGGCTTCCCGGTTTGAGTGTTCAAATCTTTTCCGGCGCGCGCCCAAATCACAGTATTTTTCCCATCCGCACCAGCGGCACAGTCACGCCGTTGATTGGCGCCGAAGTGACCCGTTCGATCGGCGCATAGCCGCACGCTTCATAAAGCGGCACGCCCGCCATGGTAGCCATCATCTCGGTTTTGCCGAAGCTTGCTGTTCGTGCCGCCTCCTCGCACAATGTCAGGATCATCCGCCCCACCCCGCGCCGAACAAAAGCGGGATCGGTGTACATCGCGCGCACCCGCGCCGCATCTTTGGCTGGATCGAGCGCTTCAGGCTCGCGGTCCACCACACTGGTATCACCGCCATAGAGCGTAGCACGCCAGCTCCAGCCTCCACAGCCTGCCAGCGTACCATCCAGCAGCACCATGAAATAAGTCTGGTCGCGGATCAGTTGCGTGTCCAGCCCCATTACATGCTGGCTAGCGATGACCTGTTCGGAAGACAGAAAATCGTCCTGCAACTGCTCGATAGCGCGTTTCATCAGGGCTCGAAGCGCGTCAATATCCTCCATGTGCGCAAGTCTGTGTGTGAATTCAGCCATTGCAGTTCGCTAGCCTGCCCGGTCATGAATGGCAATCGCTGCACTCAATAGCCCTCGGCATCGCCGAGATTGAGCCGTGGATCGATTGCGCCATAAAGCTTGTTGTCGCCGAGTGGCGGTCCACCCAATTCCGGTGCCCCCACCAGAATTGCAGCAATCTGGTTATGATAACCTTGCGGTGCGAGATTCTGCCCCCTGGCTTCGAGGGCCGCCATAGTATCCGCACTCAGCGCGAACGGCTCATAATACGTGACATCGGGCAACCATTGCTCGTGGATGCGGGGCGCATTGACGGCCTGTTGGAGTTGCATTCCATAATCTATGACGTTCATCACCACCTGAAGCACGGCGGTAGGAATATGGCTCCCTCCCGGTGTCCCCACCACCATAACCAGCTTGTTGTCGCGGGTAATGATGGTCGGTGTCATTGAACTTAAAGGGCGTTTGCCTGCCCCAATCGCGTTGTTCGGCCCCTCAACCAGCCCGAACATGTTAGGCACGCCGGGCTTGGCGGTGAAATCATCCATCTCATCATTCAGCAATATGCCTGTTCCTGCCGGAGTGACCCGCGCACCGAACCAGTCGTTGAGTGTATATGTCAGCGAAACCGCGTTGCCCCATTTGTCCACTATCGAAAAATGCGTGGTGTTTTGCCCTTCCGGCCCGTTCGTTACACTGCCAAGACTGGAAGAAAGAGTGGCCTTGTCTGGCACTATGCTGCGGCGCAACTGCGCAGCATAGTCCTTAGAGACCAGCTTTTCGGTATCCATTTTGATAAAATCAGGATCCCCCAGACTTATATTGCGATCATGAAAGGCACGGCGAAGCGCTTCTATCAGGTCATGCATGCCTTGTGCAGAGTGCCAGCCTAGCTTCGCCATCGGATAGCCTTCGACGATGTTGAGCGTCTCGCACAGCACAACACCGCCAGAGCTCGGCGGCGGCGCCGAAATGATGTGGTAGCCCCTATAATCACAGGTGATCGGCGCCATCTCGCGCACCTTGTAACGCGCAAAATCAGCCATGGTCATAATCCCGCCATGCGCGCGGCTGGCTGCAACCATTTCCCGTGCGATGTTGCCCCTGTAAAAAGCATCTGCACCCTTTGTAGAGATTTCCTGCAGGGCTTTGCCCAGATCGGCCTGGATAAGGCGGGTTCCTGCCTTGCGCACCTCTCCATGATTAAGAAAAATACTGGCCGACGGTATATCCTTGCGAAAATCATCCGCACCCAAGCCAAGCATATCGGCATCACCCTGGTCGAGCACAAAGCCGTCGCGCGCCAAATGAATTGCAGGAGACATCAACATCGCGCGCGATTTTATGCCATATTTTGCGCGAACATATTCCAGCCCTGCAACTGAACCCGGAATGCCTGCAGCCAGATAACCGCGTGTGCTCAAGCCAGGGATCACATTGCCAGCCTTGTCCTGATACATGGTCGGCGAGGCGGCACCAGGGGCCATTTCCCGAAAATCGATGAAGGTCGTGCGGCCATCTGCAAAGCGGATCGTCATGAAGCCCCCGCCGCCGAGATTGCCTGCTTCGGGAAAAGTCACAGCAAGGGCATAACCCACCGCAACTGCCGCATCGATCGCGTTACCCCCCGCCTTGAGCACATCAACCCCGGCCTTGCTCGCCAGGTGATTTGCCGAAACCACCATGCCATGCGCTGCTGCTACCGGCATTGGTGCAGCGGCGGGCACGGTACTCAGCGGCAGCAGAATTGCTAGTGCGCCAGTCAGACCATGTTTTAGATTTTTGAGCATATGTCTCTCCATTGAAGCAAAAAAAGGGGGGCCGCAGCCCCCCATAATTCTAGAAGCCTCCAGGGGCGTCAATACTTGATTTGCACACGCGCATACCAGAACCCGCCGTTGAACCCGAACGGGCCGCCGAGGCGCGGATACACCTGCCCGTCCGATGTCCCCCCCGTAATCGGGAAGATCGGGTTGTTTACATTCTGCGCAATTGGATCCGGTTTGGTATTGAACAGATCCATGCCGCCCAGGGTAAAGGTGAAGTTCTTGTTGATCTTGTAGCTTGCGCTCAGATCGGTCGTGAACTTGGCCCCGAAAATCTGGGCAGTGGTGCCAGCACCAGCAGGATCGGTCGGATAATCCACCGCATCCTGCCATGAACCATAATAATGTTCCTGTGCATTGATGCTGATCGGGCCATGCGACCATTCCGCCGTCAGCGTCGCGCGGTTCATCGGTGCCAGATATTTGACATCCATGATCTGCGCCGTGCTGATGACGTTCGGCTGCGCGTTCGAGACCGAATTCTCGTTATGCGTATAGGCCAGGGTAAGATCAAGAATGCCGCTGTTGCCAAGATTGGCATGGTAGGATGCAACCGCCTCGACACCCTTGGTCAGCGTATCCAGACCATTGGTGAAGAAGTTGATCGCACCGCCCACACCAACGGCCGCCAGCGCCGGCTGGTTGACTATATCCTGCGCTGTCACATTGTAGTTCTGGGTGATGAAGATGCGGTTCTTCACCTTGATGCTATAGGCATCCACTGTCAGCGTCAGCCCGCGCGTCGGCTTGGCGATGAAGCCGATACCTGCATTGACCGATTTCTCCGGCGTGAGCGCTTTGGCCCCATAATATTGCGCGATCGGGCTATCCACCGGATAGGTGCCGGTTTGCACCTGCTGGCCCGCCACGAAATTGGTGGTCAGGATTTCATCGTGCGACTGACCGGGCGAAGGCGCGTGGAAACCGGTTCCGAACGAGCCGCGAATCTTGAAGCCCGGCGTGATCGTGTAGATCGCGTTGATCTTGCCGACCGAAGCATCACCGAAAGTATTGTAATGCTCGTAGCGGGCCGCTGCACCAACGCTCAGATTCTTCATCAGGTCGGT
The DNA here is from genome assembly GCA_028869975.1 of Alphaproteobacteria bacterium. GTDB lineage: Bacteria > Pseudomonadota > Alphaproteobacteria > Sphingomonadales > Sphingomonadaceae > JAGWQR01. The sequence goes on from JAGWQR010000302.1 coordinate 6,673, forward strand.
TTCCAGGTCAAGATAGCCGGCAAAGTCGGACTGGCTCCAGGTGCCCGCCGAATTCGGGCTGGTGCCGCCATAGCCCGATGCACCGGGAGAGAAGCCCTGCGCCGCATAAGGGCCTGCCGCGTAGGACTGCACATCCCCTGCGGTCTGCGTATAATCTTCCTCACGATACTCGCCACCCCACGCCACAGTAAGCGGAGCAGCCAGGCCGACTTGCAGCGGATAGCTCATGTCAAGGTTCAAGCTGGCTTCACGCTGGATGAGCTGGCCGAAGTTGAAGCTCGTTTGCGACTCTGGGCCATAAGAAGAGTTGAGCGAGTTATACATCGACAGCGTCAGCGCGTTGCGGCTCAATGATCCTGAGAGATCATAGGTCAGGCCCGAGTCGGTCTTGCCCTTGTAGCCGAGCACGCCCCAGGCCTCATCGGTCACACCGACAAATTGCGGGGTGAAACCACCCGGATACCATTGACGGAAATTGAAGATGCCGCCTGCGCACGACGTAGGATAGGCAGCAATATCGGCGGCGGTGCAGTTGATATTATTGAACGCGCCATTCGCGCCCATATTGTGATTAACACCCGCCGCATCAACCGTGGTCACACCGGTGGGATCAGTGACCTTCGTACCGACCGAGGGGCGGTAGTTGAAGCTCTCAACCGCGTGGCTGTGCGCCACGTTGAGGATCAGATAGACCTTGCTGTTGGCTGAAACATTGAACCCGGCATTAAGCAGCAGTTTGTAACCATATTCGGGCGAAGAGCCCCAGATTTGCGCCGGGCCGGGATAATTGGGAATCTGGCTCGGGCTGGTGAAACCAGGATCAACCGCCGCCAGCGTATTCCCGGCCTGCGGATTGGCGAGATCATAGGCGGTAACGCGGGTTACGCCCCGGCTGGTGCCGCCATCATCATCATATTCGCCCGAAATATCGGCATAGCCATTGTCGCCTAACGCCAGCCCCCAGCTTGCGGAAAGCTCCTTGCTCTTGCCATCGCCATGGTCATAATACTGGCCATATTGGGCATCCGCCTCAAAGCCGCTGCGGTTCTTTTTCAGGCCAAAGTTGAGCACACCTGCAATAGCGTCCGAACCATATTCTTCGGCCGCCCCATCGCGCAGCACATCAAGCGCGCCAATAGCGATCATCGGAATGGCCGACATGTCCGAGCCTTGCGAACCGAATGACAGGCCGGTGTCGCCGCCGGTATAGACCTGCACGAGCGCGGAGCGGTTGTAGCGCTTGCCATCAAGCATGACGAGCGTTTCATCACCGGGCAGGCCGCGCAGTGAGGGCGAGCGCACGAACGTCGATGCATCGGAAATCGAGTTCTGGCCGACATAGAAGGACGGCACGATGTTGTTGATCGCGTCGATAATGTTGGCCGAAGGCTGGTTGCTGAGTGTTTTCGCACTGATAATATCAACCGGCGACGCCGAATTTGTGGCAGTGCGGTCAGTACGGCGCGTACCAATAACAACGATATCATTTTGAGTGGAGCCGTCGCTTGCCTGGCTTTGCTGGGCCTGCACGCCCGTTGCCGTGAACAGCATTGCGTAGGCCGTGGTAGTGACAAACAAACCCGCACGAATCGCGAATTGCCTTGAGTTAAGCGTCATTTCTAGAATTCCTTCCCC